>CACDVW010000003.1 GCA_902556355.1 uncultured SAR86 cluster bacterium | reverse complement strand
CGAGATTGAATCTGCTGGTCCCGGATTTATAAATGTTACTCTTAAAAGATCAGATTTTATTGCCACGGTCGATAAAATTAATGAGGACTCAAAAAAATTTGGTGAATCGGATTATGGGAAAGATAAATCAATTCAAATTGAGTTCGTTTCAGCAAATCCAACCGGCCCTTTGCATGTTGGGCATGGAAGAGGAGCTGCTTACGGAGATGCAATAGGCAGAATTCTCTCATCATCTGGCTATAAAGTTCAGAAAGAATACTATATCAATGATGCTGGAAGACAAATGGATATTCTTACAGCTAGTGTATTTGTAAGAATCTTTGAGAATGAGTTAGATAATTTTTTTCCAAGAAACGCATACAAGGGCTCATATATTTCTGAAATTGCTATGGCATTCAGAGATAAAAATAATTGCAACCTAGATATTGATGGGCATGCTCTTATAAAAGACTTACCTAAAGATGAAGAAAAAGAAATAGATGAATTAATACTTAGAATAAAAACTACCTATGAGGCATGGCCCGAAATAAAATCTTTTGCTTTAGACGAGGTTCTAAAAACTATAAAAGAAGATCTTGAGAGTTTTAATGTATCTTTTGACAATTGGTATAGCGAATCCAGTCTCGGGAGTTTAGATGATAGAAATTCTAAAATTAAAAAAGCCATAGATACCCTTGTTACAAGTAAACTTGCGTACGAAGATAACGGCGCCATTTGGTTAGACACTAGCAAAAGTGGTGATGATAAAAATAGAGTTTTAATAAGAGATGATGGAAGAGCCACTTATTTTGCATCCGATGTTGCTTACCATAAAGATAAGATAGATAGAGGCTTTGATAAATTAATAAATGTTTGGGGAGCTGATCATCACGGCTATATAAAAAGAATTGAAGCATCAATTGAAGGTCTTGGCTTTGATAAAGAAAAATTAGATGTCCAGCTTGTGCAGTTTGCAAATCTCTTCAAGGATGGAAATAAGGTAAAAATGTCTACAAGATCTGGTGACTTCTATTCTTTGGCTGACCTAATTGGTGAAATTGGTACTGATGCCTCCAGATTTTATTATCTTTCAAAGCAAGCAGATCAGCATTTAGATTTTGATTTAGACCTAGCTAAGGCAGATAGCAAAGAAAATATTTTCTATTACATACAATATGCTCATGCACGAATATGTTCGTTATTAAGAAAATATACTGATAGCCATGGCTCAATGCCACAAAATGCAAGCGCTATAAGCGGCGGCTCTTATTATAATTGTGATGAATTAATTCATGGAATGAGCAAATACCCCCATGTAGTTTTAAGAGCATCTATATCTCTACAGCCTCATTTAATTATTTACTACTTAAAAGACTTTGCTCATAGCTTCCACAGTTTTTACAACGATAATCAAGTTTTAACAGAATCTAAAGAAAATATAGATTCAATAGTTTTTTGTTTAAATGCAGCCAAAATAGTAATTGCTAACGGGCTCAAACTTTTAGGGATAGAGCCAATAGAAAAAATGTAAATGGCATGAAAGACTACGCTAAAAGAAATAAATCTAGAAAAAGAAACATCACAAGAAAAAAAACTGTATTTAGATCTAAAAAAGATAACAGTCCTCTTATATCAAAAAACATAATTTTTGGAATTATATTGTTAGCGTTAGCTCTGGGAATTGTTTCATTACTATATTTTGATACTGACGTTTCTAGCATTAAACCAAGAGAAAGTTCTAATAAAATTAAAATAGATTTTCCGACATCTCTTGCTAAAAATTCTGTTCTTATAGAAACAGAATCAGAAGAAAATTTCCTTTCCTGCGAGTACTTTGTTCAAATTGGGGCATATGGCAATAAGAAATATGCCTATGAAGCAAAAGATATCCTTAATGAAATTGAGCTGATTACCATTAATGAAATATATAGCAGCTCAAAACCTGGCAAGCTATTGCATAGTGTTATAACTGGGCCCTATGAAAACAGATCAGCTGCAAATAACATAAAAGAAAAAATTACAAACAGGGGTTTTGATCCACAATTGAGAACCTTATGCGAAAAGAATTAGAAACAAATATTAATTCTCTTGAACTCAAGATTGCTAAAGCAAGTAAAACTGTATCTAAAAACTTAGATGAAATTTTTTTAATCGCAGTATCAAAGAAAAAAAGTATTGAGCATATTAGAACGGCCCAAAACTTAGGCATAAATAACTTTGGAGAAAATTATGCACAAGAACTTGAAGAAAAGGCCAATAATATTGATGAAAATCTATCCTGGCATTTTATAGGCCCTCTTCAATCTAATAAGGCAAAAATTATTGCTAAATATGCTGACTGGATACACACAATTGATAGAAAAAAAATAGCAGAAAAAATTAATGAAGAATGTAAAAAGATTAATAAAATTATAAATGCTTGTATTCAAGTTAATATTTCAAATGAGTCAACAAAATCAGGAATTAATACTGAAAACCTTATGGTTTTTGCTAAATATGTTGATTCTATGGAAAATATTAATTTAAAAGGCATAATGGTTCTCCCAAGTTTGGGTGAAAATAATAAAAAACAGATGCAAGACTCAAAATTACTTCATGAAGAGCTGGTATCAGTTTTTCCTCATGCAGAATACTTATCGATGGGAACAACGAATGATTTTGAGACCGCGATTGTATCTGGCTCTAATATGATTAGAGTTGGTGAGTTAATTTTTGGCAAAAGGTAATGAAAAAAATAGTTTTTTATGGATCAGGGAATATATCTCAAGCTCTAATATCGGGTTTACTATCGGCTGGCTATAAGAAAAATCTTATAGAGTTTATTGATAGAAATAAAATAAACTCAAGGAAAACTAAAAAACTCGGAGCAACAAAAACTAATCTAAAAAATATTGATACAAAATCAATTATTTTTTTGGGAGTCAAACCAAAAGATGCTATGAATGCATATACTGAAATATGTGCTGTAATGAAAAAACCAAAAATTGTATCCCTAGTTGCTGGCATAAAATCAAATAAGTACTTATCTGAATTTCAAGACATTGAACTTATCAGAGCCATGCCAAACACCTCATCTCAATTCAATAAAGGCATAACCGCCATCTGTAATTGCAATGCAAATAAAACAACTTTTAATCAAGTATCCTCAATATTTAAAAAAGTAGGCACTACTATAGATATTACCAAAGAGAATCAAATTGATGATTTTACTGGACTAATTGGCAGCGGTCCTGCCTACTTCTTCTATCTTTTAAAAGTATATGAAAAAAGAATCTTAAAACTCTGCGATGGGGATAAATTAAAAAAAGATACTATTATTTGTAATTTATTGGAAGGGGTTTCATGTTCAATTAATGATAATAGTAATCTTGATGATCTAATTGCCTCAGTTGCTTCAAAAAAAGGAACAACCGAAGCTGGTTTAAAGAGTTTTAAATCATCAAAATTATCTCAAAATTTTGAAAAAGGGATAGCCGCAGCAATCAAGCGAGCTAGAGATATATCAGTTGAGTTCTAAAAATGAATGAATTGTTAAGTCTAGGTTTAGGAGTTTTAAGTTATGCATTCATTTTGCTTTTTATTTTTAATTTACTGAAAATTGATTACTATAATCCAATAGTTAAGGGTTTTGTGAATATCTACAAGCCTATTTCTAAAGTATCCATTTTTTCAAATCAGCTTTATACAATATTTATTATTGCTGTTCTGCTTAGGTTTTCTAACTTTTATATTCTGTACTCATCTCAGTATGATGTATATACCCTCGGCTTAATATCATTAATTGAGGTTTTAAATACTTCACTTACAATTTTTTTCTTTTCAGTTATCGGGGCCGTTATTCTTAGTTGGGTAGCTCCTAATAGCCCTCACCCAATTCTGCAAATCATTGAAGAAATTTCTTCAAAACTTCTAGCACCAATTAGAAAATTTATACCTTCTGCTGGCGGGCTTGATTTTTCTCCAATATTTGCCTTAATCCTAATAAGGCAGTTAGAGATATTGCTAGCTAGTATAATTAGATCAATTATATGAAAACGAAAACCGAGCTAATTAAGTTTAATCAAGGCTTAGATCTAGAGTCTGGAGCAAGACTAAATACATTTGATCTAATGGTTGAGACATATGGTGAGCTGAATAAAGATAAAGATAATGCAATCTTAGTATGTCATGCATTTTCAGGAAATCACCATGCTGCAGGCAAATCATCTGATAGCGAAGCTTTGGGTTGGTGGGATGAAGTTATTGGTTCAGGAAAAGCAATTGACACCGATAAATTTTTTGTTGTTTGTTCTAATAATTTAGGCGGTTGCTCCGGTTCATCTGGACCACTTAGTCTTAATCCTGAAACTAATGAATTATATGGGAAAGATTTTCCATTAGTCTCGGTAACAGACTGGGTAAACTCGCAAAAACTTTTATCTGATTATTTAGGTATTTCTAAATGGCATATGGTTGCAGGCGGAAGTCTTGGCGGTATGCAAGCTCTTCAATGGGCTATTTCATATCCCAACAAACTTAAAAAAGCAGGTATATTTGCAACAGCAACAAAATCTAGTACTCAAAACATAGCTATGAACGAGGTTGGAAGAGAGGCTATAAGAAAAGATAAGAATTTTATGGATGGTGATTATCTTAATCATAATGTAAAACCAAAAAGTGGGCTAAAGACAGCACGAATGCTTGGTCACATAACATATTCTTCTGAAGATATTATGGATCAAAAATTTGGTAGAAAATTTCAAGATATAAAGTCGAAAATAGAAGGAACAGTTGACTATGAGGTTGAAAATTATCTTCAATATAAAGGTGAAAAGTTTTCTGATACATTTGATGCAAATAGCTATATTTTAATGACTAAGGCAATGGATGGTTATGATGCGTCGTTTTCTAGCAATGGTAGCCTTGAGGAAGTTATGAAGCGCATAAAAGCCAAGTTATTAGTAGTTGGTTTTGATAGTGATTGGTTATATCCACCAAAAAGAAGTAAAGAAATTCAACTAGCCGCAATGAATGTTGATGTTGAATGTTCACTTGTAGTTCTAAAGGGCGAGCAAGGTCATGATAGTTTTTTATTTGCATCTGATAGATACGTTTCAATTATCAAGGGATTTTTAGATTCAAAATGAATACTTCGCTTACAAATATCATAAAAAAATGGGTTCCAGAAAAAAGCAAAGTTATTGATTTTGGTTGTGGTGATGGGTCTTTATTGAAAGACTTAATTGATGAAAAAAATATACGTGGCTATGGTGTAGAAATTGATCATAATAAAATCCAAGAATGTATTCTTAAAGGTATATCTGTTATAGAAAAAGATATAGACGAAGGTATTCAAGACTTTGAGTCATGCAATTTTGATGTTGCTGTAATGGCAAGCTCAATTCAATGCCTTAAAGAACCACACTTGGCTTTAAGAAAAATGCTAAAGCTGTCAAAACAATGCATTGTTACTCTCCCAAATTTAGGTTTTTGGAAGTGTAGACTTGATTTAGCCCAAGGCAGAATGCCGGTTACACCTAATCTTCCATCAAGCTGGTATGAAACCAAAAACTTACATCTTTGTACAATCAAAGATTTTGAAACACTGTGTTTTGAAGAAGGTTTTATTATTAACGAAAGGTTTTTTCTTAATGATAAAGGCGCTAAGAGCGCTATGGCTTCAGCATTTCCAAATACTTTTGCCTCCGAGGGAATTTATCTAATTGCTAAAAAATAATAAAGTTCTTCTTGCTTCATCTAATCAAGGAAAAATAAGGGAATTCAAAAAAATTTTTAAGGGCTTTGATTTTATCTCTCAAGAAGATTTGGGAATTGATGATGCTGTTGAGGACGGAATTTCTTTTTTTGAAAATGCATTAAAAAAAGCTAGACATGGTTCAAATAAATCAGGACTCTTAACAATTGCTGATGATTCTGGATTGGTTGTGCCAGGGTTAGATTATGAACCAGGAATCTATTCAGCAAGGTATGCAGGTGAAGGAGCCTCAGATAAAGATAATAGGGATAAAATTATTAATCAATTAAACAAAAAAAATGTCTCATCTCTTGAGGCCTTTTATATATGTGTCTTGGTCGGTGTTCGCTCAGATTTAGATCCCATCCCTCTTTACTCTGTTGGTGAAATTCATGGAAGAATATCAACAAAAAGTTCAGGCGATGGGGGTTTTGGCTATGATAAAATTTTTTATCCAAATGGATATGATATATCTATGGCCTCTATTGATCCTGAAGAAAAAAATAAAATAAGTCACAGAGCCGTTGCTGCAAAATCATTCATTAAAGAGCTTGAAAAACTTTAATCCAAATAAAGTACCTATATCACTTTATATTCATCTGCCCTGGTGCGAGAAAAGATGTCCCTACTGTGACTTCAATATCAATACAAATAAATTAGATGGAGATGAAGAAAGGCTATTGGTTGTTCTTAATCAGGATTTAAAAGACTCAATGAAATATATTCAAAAAAGAAAATTCTGCTCTATTTACTTTGGGGGCGGAACCCCGTCATTGGTATCTTCAAAGATAATAAAAAGCATTATAAAAAATTTAAAAGATATGGACCTTTTAAAAGAAGAATGTGAAATAAGCTTTGAGCTAAATCCAAAAGAGGTCACTCACTCTTATATAGATGAAATTATTGCTGCTGGGGTTAATAGAGTTTCAATAGGTATACAAAGTTTTGATCAAGAAGTTTTAAGTAGCTTAGAAAGAAACCATAGTGCTAATGATAGTTATCAAGCAATTAAAATTGCTTCTGGATTTAAAAACATCAATATTTCAATTGATTTAATTTATGGAATTATGAACCAATCAATTGATTCTATAAAACAAGATATTGAAATATTCTGCAAAAATAAAATTGATCACTTATCTCTGTACCAGCTAACGATTGAACCCAATACAATTTTTTATAAAAAAGAATTAAATATTCCATCTGATAAGACCATAGAGTCAATGGAATTGACTGCAAAAGATATTCTCAATAGAAATAATATTTTTCAGTATGAGGTTTCATCATGGGCTAAAGATAACAAAGTAAGTAAACATAATATGAATTATTGGCTATATGGTGATTATCTCGGTATAGGTCCAGGTGCTCACAGTAAAATTACAGAAAAAAATTCAATAACGAGGATGATTAAATTAAAAAAAGTTGAATCTTATATCAATAATCCGTCAAAGATAACAAAGGTTAAAATAGATGACTCATCATATGATCTTGATCTTGCAATGAATGTCTTGAGAATTAAAAACGGTACTTCATTTAAAGATCTTAAAAAAAGAGGCGTTTATATACCCGATACTTTTAAAGAAAAATTATTTATGGGTTATAAAAAGGGTTTAATAGAAAAGAATTTAATTAAGGCAACCGATCAAGGATATAAGTTTCTAAATGATACCGTAAATAATTTTAACTAACTTTTCTTTAGCGAAAATGGATAAATTTTTCTACCCTCTTCTACGGCCCTTTGCTGGAACTTGGTTAACATGATGTTTTCATAAGGAGATGAGCTTAAAACTTTGAAATCTAAATTTTGACTAATAGATTCATCGATTGATTCAGCATAATTCTCCCAATCTGTTGAAATAAAAAGATGGCCATCTGAATTTAAAACTTTATAAATTGAATCTAAAAATTCTGAGTTTATCATTCGTCTTTTATGGTGTTTTAACTTAGGCCATGGATCGGGGCATATTATTAAAACTTCATCAAAGATTGATTCATTAATTTCTTCTATTAATAATCTTATATCCCCGGTCACTAATCTAATATTGGCAAGCTCATTATCATTAATTGCTCCAAGAACCTGCCCAATTCCAGCCATATACACTTCTGAACCTATATATAAATTTTGAGGATTTTCTTTAGCTAAGTTTATAAGATTCTCTCCATTACCAAAGCCTATTTCTAAAATAACTCTTTTAAAGTTACTTTTCTCAAGAAGCAACTGAGCATGAGAAGTTACATGATATTTATGTAAAGAGTTTAGGTTATCTTCTTGGCTTTTAGTTATACGCCCTTTTCTTTGAACAAAAGATGGGAGAAATTTGTTACGCATTTACGAATGGAATACCAATAAATCGAATTAAGCAGCACTTACCATTATGGCTTTTAATTTTTTTAATGCTCCATTTTCAATTTGCCTAATTCTCTCTGCAGAAACATCATACTCTTCAGCTAACTCATGTAATGTTGCTTTATCGTCTGCTAAGTATCTTCTTTGAAGAATGTCTTTGCTTCTATCATCTAACATTTTAAGGGCTTCAACTAATTCGCTTTGATTCATATCATCAGCTTCAGCATTTGCAACAATAACCTCAGGATCATATGTCTTGTCTTCAATATATTGAGAAGGTGACATCATTTCATCATCATCACCAGAGGGAACTGGAGTATCAAATGAAGCATCATTAGATGAAAGCCTGTTTTCCATATGAAGCACATCTTTAACTTCTACATTGAGATCTTTGGCAATATTCTCTGCTTCTTCTTTAGTAAGCCATTCAAGACTCTTTTTCTTGCCTCTAAGGTTGAAAAATAACTTTCTTTGAGCTTTCGTTGTGGCTATTTTTACAAGCCTCCAGTTTTTCAGTATGTACTCATGAATTTCAGCTTTAATCCAGTGAACTGCAAAAGAAACAACTTTCACCCCTCTATGAGGATCATATTTATCAACCGCTTTCATTAGTCCAACATTACCTTCTTGAATAATGTCAGCCAAAGGAAGGCCATAACCCTGATATGATCTTGCAATATGAACAACAAATCTTAGATGATGAATAACTAACTGTCTTGCAGCATCTAGATCGTCTTCTTCATATAGTTTGAGCGCTAATTCCTGCTCTTCTTCTTTGGATAATATAGGAATTGAATGCACAGAAGCTAAATAGGACTCA
Source organism: uncultured SAR86 cluster bacterium (assembly GCA_902556355.1). Lineage (GTDB taxonomy): Bacteria > Pseudomonadota > Gammaproteobacteria > Magnimaribacterales > D2472 > SCGC-AAA076-P13. The sequence goes on along the minus strand of CACDVW010000003.1, from coordinate 53,231 downwards.
ATATCCTTGCCAGGACTATTTAACTGAGATGGTTGTAACTGTGTTCCCATACTTAATATAAATTTTATTTATAATTAATTATATTATTAATTAATGTTATACACAAAATTATACCAATTTTTTATAAAACTCGCTCAAAATAGGCAAATATTGGTCTTTTATGGCCTTATTTCTAAATGCTGCAAAAGCTGGATTTAAGATGCTTTCCTCTTTTGAGTATTTTAGATCTTCAGCATTTTCCATTTGAGAGATACTTCCGCCATATGTATTTAATATAGCGTTTCCAGCAGCTATATCCCATTCTGAAGTAGGTCCAAATCTTGGATATATATCAGCCTTATTATCTGCAAGTGCGCACAACTTTAATGAGCTACCCTTTTCTATTATTTCATAAGAAACGTTTAAACTATTGAGATAATCAAGAAACATTTTATCTTTATCTGTTTGATGGCTTTTACTCATTACTATTCTTAAACTATCTGGTATCGTTTCTACATTGCTAGAAATATTAAATTTAGATCCAAGCCAAATTTGAGTTGAAATTGGCGCACATATAATTCCAAAAATAGCTTTCGTGTTTTCTATCAGTGCAATATTTACAGTAAAGTCTTTAGACTTATTTAAGAACTCTCTTGTTCCATCTAAAGGGTCAACCAACCAATATGGGATGTTGGGTATATCTAATTCTTTTTTATAGGTTTCTTCTGAAACTATCGGAATGTTTGGAGTAATTTCTTTGAGCGCACTGACAATGATTTTGTTTGCATTGTTGTCAGCCTCTGTAACAGGAGAACCATCTGATTTTATTTCGCTTTCAAAATCATCTTTTCTATAAACGTCCATAATTGCATTTGCTGCATCTTGCACGATTTTTTTTAGTGGCTGGTTTAGACTTTCTAGAAACCCTGCATCAATTGACATAACTTTAATTTGTCTTATCTTTTGGCTTGAGTGCTTCCAGCCTCATTTGCATAAGCTCATCTTCTGTATCTGGATACTCATTGTTATATATTGATGCCTCCCATCTTCCATACATCGGATTGGTAATCATGAACCATTTTGAACCCCACATATGGTCATAGGTCTCAGCCAGATTTTTTCTTGAATCTAATTCAAGCGTTGTTTCATCTAGTGGTAAAAAATCACCTAGTTGATCACCAATAAGCAATAAAATTCTATAATCTTTTGCAACTAACTCTCGTCTTGAAACCTTGTCTGAGGTCCAACCATTCTCATTCTTCATTAATAAAACATCTCTATCAGTATCTAGAGGAAGTCCAAGTTTTTGAATGTTATTACGGGTTGCATCTTCTGCTACTGCAATCCTATTTGTTACATAAAAAATTTTTACACCCTTGCTTTGTGCATATTCCAAAAAGTCTGATACTCCAGCAACAGCATCAGAGGATTCTTCAAGCATCCATTCAAGCCATCCTGTGGGATAAGATTGACCATTAATAATTGCTCTTGCTTGAAAAGGAATATTATTTAAAACTGTTTCATCGATATCTAAAATTATTGCAGGCGGTTTGTTTTTAAAATTTTCCTTCTGTTCTATTGCTGCAGTCCAGCCAAGATCATTTAGTGCTCTATCAAGAGCTGACTTTGCATTCACGTATGTTTGCATATTGCTCGCCTCATATTCTGCCGAAGACTGAGCATATAAGACTGAGAGCATTGATTGAGCTTGAAGAGAATTATCTAATTCTTTTTCTTTTGCATTTATATTATCAATAAATGCGCAAAGGATAAGACATAAATATATTAGATTCCGTGATTTCATAGATTAAGAGCATTATAATGCCAATAATTAAATTTAAGTTACAAAAACCTATGAATAGTGAACTATTAGAAAATCTTAATAAACTAAAGAAAATGCTTGTTTTGTTAAGTGAAGAAAGAAAAGTTGTGATGTCTCACCATAAGACATTTGAGCATGTAGAAAAGATGCGCAACATTGTTAATGAATCAATAGAACTTGCTGAAAATGAGTAAATATTCTTGTTTTGAGGTTCAGATTAACGATGGCATTGCTCATCTTATTATGAACAGACCTGATCAATTAAACTCGATGACAAGAATCTTTTGGAAAGAGCTACCAGAGATGATTAAAGATATTGATAAAAAGTCTGATGCAAGAGTTTTAATATTATCTGGTCAAGGTAAACATTTTAGTGCCGGTATGGATTTTGCTAACTTTGCACCTCCAAAAAAATCTGAAAAAGAAATTGATCCAGCAAGAAAAAGAGAAGCTTTTTATCATGAAGTCCTAGAACTACAGGATACTTTTACAGCACTTGAAGAATGCAGAATGCCAACCATAGCCGCTATTCAGGGTGGATGCATTGGCGGTGCCATTGATATGGCTGCGGCATGTGATATGAGGTATTGCTCTGAAGATGCTTTCTTTAAAATTGCAGAAGTTGATATAGGTATTGCAGCTGATGTTGGCACACTTCAAAGACTACCATCTTTAATTCCTCTAGCTGTTTTAAGAGAACTTGCATACACAGGAAGAAAATGTGACTCTGCAGAAGCTAAATCTCTTGGTCTCGTTAATGAAGTTTACTCATCTGTAAATAATATGATGGAAGAGGTACAGAAAATAGCTCAAACAATTGCGAGCAAATCTCCACTTGTTACCAGAGTAATTAAAAAACAAATTAACTATGCAAGAGATAATTCAGTAAGAGATTCCTTGGAATATCATGCCATGTGGAATGCCAGCTTAATTAGTCATAAAGATACAGAAACTGCACTAACTGCATTTATGAATAAATCTGAAGGCGAGTTTGATGACCTCGAAGAGCTAAAATCTTTTTGGGAAAAAGAAGGTTTAATTTAATCTCTTAAAAAAACTGGCTCTGTAGCTGTTGATTCAGCTTTAGAGTAATAATAGCCATCTGAGTTGAAACCAGAGAGCTCCTCAAAATCTTTTACGTTGTTTTCAATAACCCACCTAGCCATAAGGCCTCTGGCTTTTTTCGCATAAAAACTAATAATTTTGTAATTCCCATTTTTACAATCTTTAAATACAGGCGATACAACATTTATATAGTCTGGCATTTTGCCCAGAACGCTAAAATATTCTTTAGAAGCTAAATTGATTAAAAGATCAGATTTTTGAGACTCCAAATCATTCAATACATTTTCTTGAATTGAGTTACCCCAAAATTCATATAAGTTTTTACCTTTACTCGTTTCTAGCTTTGTCCCCATTTCTAGTCTGTAAGGCTTAATAACATCCATAGGTCTTAATATTCCATATAATCCTGATAGGATTCTTAAATGCTTTTGAGCAAATTTAATTTGCTTGGCATTAAGGGTTTCAGCATCAAGCCCTTGATAAACATCACCTTTAAAAACTAACAATGAAGGCTTGCTATCTTCTGATAAAGTTTTAGATGCCTTCCATGACTGATATCGATCAAAATTTAAAGCTGCCAACTTGTCACTTAGCCCCATAAGACTGGCAATGTCTTTTGGCTCCTTGTCTTTAAGTGTCTTTATAAGACTTGAAGATTGGCTTAGAAACTGGGGTGCAGTATGATTGCTTTTAGAATCAACTTCATAATCCAAAGTTTTTGCTGGTGAAAGTACAATTAACATGATAAATATTCTAACTAAATCTGAGTCAGACATCTAATGAAAGTTCTAGAAAAGTATATAAATTTTGTAGGTGAAAAAATATCTTACCTAATACCAGTTATGGTTGCTTTGATGGTATTTGTAATTATTAGTAGGTATTTTTTTGGTATTGGAAGAACTGGCATCCAAGAGTTAGTGATGTACTTTCATGCATTGGTTTTTCTTGGTTGTGCTGGTTACGTAATGAATCATGATGAACATGTAAGAGTTGATATTTTCTACAGAAATGCATCTGATAGGTATAAAAAAAATATAAATAGTGTATTAGGTTTATTGTTTTTACTACCTCTAATTGCTGTTACATTTTTTTATTCTATTGAAACAATCGAAGCTTCTTGGAAAATGAGTGAAACATCTACAGAAGCAGGTGGTTTGGCATATGTATACATTCAAAAAACATTGATAGTTCTATTCCCACTAACGCTTTTAACAGCGCTAATTAATCAATTTATAAAAACAAAATGGAAATAATTCCTTTATTACTTTTAGTTTTAATATGTCTAGCTCTTTTATTTGGGTATCCGGTTGCATTTACACTTTCTGGGGTCTCTATTCTATTTGCTCTAATCTGTATACCGTTCGGAATATTTGATGAATCAATTTTGAAAAGTATTCCTCTAAGAATATTTGGGATTATGAATAATGTGACTCTTCTCGCAGTTCCCTTATTTATATTTATGGGGACTGTTCTTGAAAGGTCGGGCATTGCTGCAAAAATGTTAGAAAACATGGCTTTAGCATTTAAGAATATTAGAGGCGGTCTAAGCATTTCTATAATTTCTGTTGGTGCTCTATTAGCAGCAAGCACAGGTATTGTTGGCGCAACAGTTGTAACAATGGGTCTTATGTCTTTGCCAGTTCTGATTCAACAGGGCTATAAAAAAGATTTCTCATCAGGCCTAGTTGCATCAACGGGAACCTTAGGACAGATCATTCCTCCTTCAATTGCATTAGTGCTTTTGGGTGATGTTATGTCTAATGCATATCAAAGAGCTCAAAACAACATGGGTATTTTTTCTCAACAAACTGTTACTGTTGGAGATTTATTTATTGGCGCCATAGTACCTGGAATTATGATTTGTCTTGGGTATCTTATTTATACAATCTATCAAAACTATAAAAATCCAAATATCTTGTTTGAGCCAGAAGCAAAATCAGCATCATTCAAAAATATTCTTAAGACTCTTGCCTTGCCATTACTTTTAATTATTTTGGTTTTAGGTTCTATTATTGCTGGAATAGCAACACCAACAGAGGCATCTGCTATTGGAGCTGCTGGTGCACTTTTAATAGTTCTTATTAACGGCAAGTTATCTTTAGGCTTTATAAAAGAAACTAGTAAGAAAACTGCAATAGTCTCAACAATGATCTTCACAATATTAATTAGTGCTTCTATTTTTTCACTAATTTTTAGAGGAGTTGGTGGAGATGATTTAATTGATTTGGTGTTTGGCTCTCTCCCTGGAGGGCCATATACAGCATTAATTTTTGTTTTAATTTTTGTTTTCTTGCTTGGATTTATTTTAGATTTTATTGAAATTTGCTATGTAATTGTTCCTTTGGTCGCCCCACCTCTATTGATGATGGGTTTTGATCCAGTCTGGTTAGCAATTCTAATTGCAATTAACCTGCAAACTTCTTTCTTAACACCGCCCTTTGGTTTTTCATTGTTTTACTTAAGAGGCGTTGCAGATGAATCCATACAGACATTAGACATTTATAGGGGTGTCATACCATTTATCATTATTCAATTAGTGGTTTTGGTATCAGTCTTAGCACTGCCATTTTTGGTAATATGACCAGGGTAAAATTTAAAATGCGATTATCTTAATTTATCAGATGCTCAATACCAGTGCTTATTAAATAATTTTTTTTCAAGCAGAACTGCCTCTTTTTCCCACGGTCTATCTTCCCATACTAAATTTTCATATTTTTTTCCATGCCAATATTCTCCATTCAGCTCACCTTTTAAAAACTGTTTTGCATGAACTAGTTCATGAGCAAGGGTTTTAATTTTACTATCCATACTTTGTTTTGTTCTTTGCATAGAGTTATATTCTGATATGTTTATAACAACTGTATTCTCATTGTCATACACACAATTACCAAGAGCATAACCCGATTCTGTGTCCTTAGAATTAATACAGCCAGTTTCTTTGATAATTATGTTTTTATCTTCGCCATAGAAAGGCATAAGGTAGAACATTATATCATTCACATATCTTTTTACTTTTGGCGTGTTTAATGAGGATCCATAAATCTTTATATGAAATTTTTCATTTCTAATCGGTATATAAAATCTAATTTTCTTAAAAAATGGTTCATAAAAATTTCTTATAATAATTCTTGAGTGAAGATGAAAATAAAATGATATACAGAACAATATAAAAATCAAAATTTTTGATCCTGAGCTTGATATAAAACCTTCATATGATTGAAAAAAATTCAATCCCAAAATAGCACTCAGAGCCATAAAAGGTACTAAAGCACAAAAAACAGATAAAAATAAAGAGGTATATATAGAAGTTGACTCAAAATATATTAACAATGTTATGGCTAAAATTGAGATTAAAAACAAATAAGGATTACTATAGGTTGAAGCAATTAAACTTGAAATAAATATTATTTCTGCAAAAAAATACCATACAATCTTTTTGTCAGAATTTTTTAATTTTATTAATCCTGAATTAATCATCTTGATGACTCGTTAGTTTTTGAACATCTACAAGACCTAGCCTTAAATAATCTTGAACACAATTAATAATAAAAATATAAAAATCGTCCCAGTCATGTTTAGAAAAATTATTTCCAAACAGCTCTCCGCCAATTTCATCTTTTGGTTTGCTGCCTTCGTTTATGCATCTATTCCAATAGCTTCCTAGCTCAACTTGATGAATGCGTCTTGAGTAACTTGTGCCTTTTATCGGAATTGGAAAATTTGATGTTAGAGCAAATTTCGGTCGTTCATTTTTAGGAATTATAAATTTATTTTGCCCTTTGCGCTCAATCTCAATGTCACCAGTTACCATAGTAAATATACTTTCAATATCAAAGTTTTGTTTTAAATCATCAATAAATATATTTTGAGTCTCATAATCAACATTTGAAAATTGAAACCTTCCACCCTGATTTGGATTATCTCTATATTTTTTTCCATCTTGTTTTGACTGCACTAAAATATTTTCAAGGCTACTTATTATCAGACTTTTGCCAGTACCACCATTTGATTTACCATTAGATGAAAACCTATCTACAAAGAAAACAGCCTTAGAGGTAGATGGATTATTATATGAGTGAACCAAATAACCAAGGGCTGTTTTTAGCGATGTAAGGGATGCTTTTGCAGTTTCATCAAAAACATACTCATCGCGCCAATTATCTTTTTCGGCATTGGGTATGCTTGATAGAACACTTTTTTCAACAAATTTCTCAAATAGTTTTTTATTCCCTGGTTGTGATTGTGAGGGATTCGTTAATTTAGATATGCCAGAAAAGTTTCTTGGAATAATAGACGATTCAAAAACAGATTTAGACAAATCTGAGTACTGGGAAAAAACTATTGAATCACTAGAAACTCTAACAATTCCATTTTTGAACTTTAAATAGCATTTTTGTTCATTATCTCTTAATAGCTCTAAGCTTTTAGTATTATTAAATTTTAACGATGAATAAACTTGTAAATGATCAATAACTTGTCTTTTTAATGCGATATCAGAAAACTTAACCCATGTATCTAAAAGCTTTTCTGGGTTTGAAGTAGATTTTTGTATAAATTTTGTAATCCATCGTTTAGTTTCAACTAAGTTATAAAACTTAATAATCCCTTTATCGTTGAATATGATCTTTTTTTCAAAATTCCTATCCTCATTCGTTTGATATAGGCTGAAGCCATTTTTTTCTAGGAATAGTCTAAGATTGTGAGGATGCACTTTTTCATCAGAAATAAAATTCAAGATTTTGTCATACTTAATTTTGGTCCTATTTCTTTTATTTTGTGAATTCTTTTTATTTTTTCTTCCTTTAAATATATTGACGAAGGGTTGCATTACTGGGTACAAAGCATCGTGAAAAAAATCTGAGGTTGATTTGTGAAGATAAAAAGCAATAAAAAAAATTATTATTGCAAAAACTTGGGACACAGGGGATTGAAGTAATATATGCAAAGATGAATAAAACTCAACATTTTTTATATTGCTTAGTATGCTAGATGGGATAAGAGCCCATATTATTGAAAATAAAGTTGATACATATATAGCTGTTGATTTGACATAAAAAAGTAGCAGGAAAATGAATAAAGATATGCCAAAAACATAAATCGACTCCATGTATGCGCCAAAAGCTATAGAAATAAATAAAATCTCTAATGCAATAATTTTCCATGTATAAAGGTTTAACGAAGCTTGAGTAATTCCTTTTCTGTAATTTTCCATCATATTTTTTTAACTCTCTGTCAGTTTTCTGAATAAATTTTTATTTGAATCTCTAATATGTTCGTATTTTTCTATGATCTTCTTCTTTTGTAACTCTTGACTGACTTCGAAAAGCTGATTTTTCTTATCAGATATAAAGTTATTTGTTTCGTTCTTAGTTGCTTTATTCCATGTTTTAAAATTGAAGCTAATAAAATAAGTAGACCATCTTTCAAATTGACACTTTTGTATATCTGTTAATTCTTTGCAGTAATAAATGGCAAGAAATAAATTCTTTTCCCAGTCATCATAAGAGTAGATTTTTTTTATGGAATTTTGATTTATAGCTAGAAAAATAATGTGGCTGCTTGAAGATATAAAGCTTATATTCTCATCAGAGGATTCAATTGGAATATTTACCTCAACAGAGGTTATCTTAACTACTTGATTGTTTACTACGGTTAAATTTGGGTAATCCACAGTTCCTCCCTATCCGTTACCTATGTAAATTTATAATTTCAGGCAAATAATGAAAAAAGATTACAAAACCAGATAAAATGATTAATCCCTTAATTGCGAATTTGGCAGTTTCCAGGAGATTATTTAGTTTTTCTACTCTATCTAGCTCTAACTCTTTTTGGCGATGCTTGGATTCAAAATAACTTTCAATAAATTCGGTATCCAATTCAACAAATTGATTTTGTTCTTTATTAAAAATTTCTTGTGTCGATTCTTGCATTTTTGTTCCTTATTGTTTTTTTTTATTAAGTTGAATGTTCTTGCCTATACTCTCCCTGTCTATGCTTAGCTCCTTAAGCATTTCCTGATAGATATTCACAGGGATAAGTTTTTTCACAATATTATTGTTAGGGGTTTTTTTAGATACGCTTTTAAGTTCTTCTAGTTTATTTAAAACTTCTTTATGCTTTTTTAAAAATTCAGTAATTTGTTTGTCATTCTTTCTTGCATGTTTAAGTACTAGAATCTCCGAAGTAAGATTTGCTATTTTTTTATTTTTTTCTGCTATTTCTTTATCATTTTTAGAGTTGTTATCATCAATCTTTTTATGTGATTCGCTTTTGATGGCTTCAACTTCAAGCATTGCAATTTTCTTAGCCTTTTTAATCTTTTTGGTAGATTCTGAATAGTCTGTGATTGCTTTAGCCAAAGAATTAATACTTTTAGAAATGTAGTTATCTTTTTTTTCTGTGCGATCATCATGATCGCTACTTTTTACGAGCACCGATAAAAATACCAAAATTTTTGGGAGCAGAGCTAACCCTATACAAGATATAAGAACAAAATAGTAAGCAAATGATTTGAATTCGCTAAGCGATATAGATGAGGTGCTTTTTGCATAATAATTACTAGCTAGTTTCACAAGCCAACTTGTTTTTTTGAATTCCCTTTCCTTTGTCTCAATTCTTGAAAGTTGCTGATCATTTTCATTTAATATCTGTTGTAAATTATCGATTTCTCTTTTAAATGAGAAAGCATCGTCTTTATTGTCTTTGTAAAAATTAGATTTTTGATCAACAAGTTTTTCTTTTTCACTTTTTAAATTTTGCAATTTTAGATTCTGACTTTTTATTAATTCAATGCTTTCTGGTGAGAGGGATGCATAACTTACTAATAAATTTTTTGCTTTAGCAACTTCTTTATTGAGACTATCTATTTCTTTTTCTATAGGAGCTTTTTGTAATTTATATTTATTATCTAAATTGGCCCTAAGCTGGTCATACCTAGTCTTAGTGTTATTTTTTTGGCGCCAGCTAGAAAGAGCTAGCTCTTCAAATCGGTCATCTTGAAGCTTTTCCAGTTCCTGCAAATATCTATCGTCTATCTCCTTGAAGGTACTTTTTAATTCTCTAAGCTTCTTTTCATTAAAATTAATCAAGTAATTTTGGGTAGATTTTTCATCAGCAAAATTTTGTGCTTTTATTTGATCTATATTTTTAAAAATTTTTTCTTCAGTAACCTGGATCTCATCTAGTTCATCCTTAGTTGCCTGAAGGAATTCGTCATTATTATGTTGGGCTTGAAGTGATAATATTTTGGATTTTTGTATTTCTATTTCACGATGAGTAGTTAAATTTTCATCTTCGATCCTGTTTTTATCAATTAGATATCCTTCTAGCTTACTAGACTCATGACTTTCTACAATCATTGCAATATGACCCAAATTGGTAACTGTAAAACTCATAGCTATAAGGACTGCAAATAACGAACAGAATTTAATTAAATACCTTCGTTTTCTTCTTATTTGCTCGGCAAAAACCTCCGTAGACCAAAGTGAAGTGAGCTCTCCTAAAGCTAGTGTGCTTAGCAATAAGGTAGGAATCGAAAGAGACCTATTTCCTGATATATATGATGCCGTCCAGCCCATTGATACAATCAGTAATTCTATAAGAATAGCCCAAAAGAAAAGAATCTTTGATAATCTTATAGATTGATTTATTTCTCTTTCATTAATTATAGGAGAGCTCATTTTTAATTACCCTCCTATATTGATAGTTTTGGTATCATCACTATTTATAAATGAGTCAAATAAAGCATCTGTATCTTTATATGCATCGATCATATAATCAGGAACAACATTATTATCTTGCGATTCTTTAAGCTGTTTGTTAATTGTCCCAACATCACTAATTAACTCTGCAAGCTCATCTGCACCAGATTTGCTTAGCCCTATACCACCACTTGGCGAGAAAATATTATTAAGATCGTTGGTATTAGAAACCAAACTGAGGTCACCTTCTAACTTAATTAATGTTAAACCTGATTTTTGCGTCTGATTTATGTTTTCATCAAGCTGATTCTTCAGACTTACTATTGTTGCTTTGAGCTGTTTTTTTTCAAGCAGCATTTTAGTAATTTTATTTTTTACTGTTGTGATATCCATTGCTATGTCATAACTAGGTGGATTATCTGAAGCTTTTTGCTCGAGAGTTTTGAACTGCCATTTATAGTCAGCAAGCTTTTTGTCTAACATCTCCTCTCTAGCAATTGATGCTTTTAGTTTAGAGCTTAATAGCGTACCTGAGCTGTTAAGTTGAAAAACCTGCTTGGTAACTTGATCTATAGCATTCTCTAATTTATTTTTAGCATGGAATAAAAAAGTGTCCGTCTGCTTTAACTTTCTCTCAGTCGTCCAGGAATTTGATTGCTCTACTGTTCTGGCAACCTCATCATGGAGCGGCTCATTTTTAATAACTAGAAAATAGAAAGAAGCCACAAATATTAAGCATCCAGCTACCTTCAAACCTTCTCTTACATCTTTTAAAGACATAATTTTTCTCCTTAGGCCTATGGTTATTAAATTAAATAGACAACATGTAGGCCTTGACCTGCCATCTACTTTGATAACACTAATAATTTCTTTGATTAAGAAATTGGTAGATAAAAATCTTTTCATCTAAATCATGGTCGTGATTTTGATAATTAAGATAGTCACTCATTTCTTCAGCGAATCCCGGTTTCCAAATAAATTTGTCAAGTTCAATGTCATATTGAATATCATCGTGCTCGATTAAATTTATATTTTTATTAGTCATGCCTCACTCCTTAGATTCCAAATACATCTAACAGCCTCGCGAGGTCTTTTATTTGTATAGATCTTGTTAATATTTTGATTTTTTGCTGAACTTAATAATTCAACTAATTTTTTCTTAATGTCTCTCATAATCAACTCTCCCTCTTTTCTATTTAGTTTCTAGATCGATTACCCCTGTTTTTTCGCTGATGATTTGAGTAATCTTATTTAACTCAAATTTATCGCCCTCTTTAGCAGATGTCTTAGAAAATAAACCCTTGTTAGAGGACCAGAGCTCATGACATAAAGAGTAATGGGGGTCATCAAAATTTAATTTTTGTTGTAAAAAAGATATGAATTTTGATGCAGGCAATTCATAGCTTTCCAAAAGATCAGGCGTTATAATAAATACTTCTTGTTTCTCGAGGTCTTCTTTAACCTTATAAATTATAGATACCTCAACATAGTTTTCTGTATTACCTAATTTAAATCTTGTCATATTTTTTATACCTCAATTTAAAATCTAGATTAATATCGTAGTAATTAAATAGATATTGCTCCGTTTTTTATTTAATATTAATAAGGTGCTGTTAACAGCACCTTTTGATATAATTATTTGACTCTGCTAAAACAAAAATAATTAAAATGTTTAAAACTTTTAATAAAGAAAGCTCTAATGAATTCATTAGTAACTTAAATAAAGATATCGACAAGAGCGCTGGTCATCGTTCTAAATTTTTTGCACCTGATGAAGATCCGGATGGTTGTTTTCATGAGCTATCCTCAGCAATAGTTAGGGTTTCCAGCGTTAATTACAAATATAGAGAAATACTTGGCAAGTATCTTTTAAGTAAGAACTTTCAAGATCAGCTCTATTTAAATGTGGGAAAATTTCTAGGCTATACCAATAAGGAAATTAAAAAAAATAACATTAAAAAGAAAATTTCTGATGCGGTAATTAGCAGTACTTTTCAGTATGAGGAGACTCTTGATGAAAATCAAAAGAAAAGAAATTGGCTTAGAGACTCAGTATTTTACGAGCAGAAAGATATCAGAATTGGCAATTTTAAGTACTTAGATATAAAAGAAAATTTTTACTACCATATTTTTCCATCTGAAAAAAAAAATATATTTGCTCCCTACTATATTGAGAATGATAATTTAATTATTAATGATGCTTTAATAGATATTCAGTGGAGTAAACTCAAATACAATATAGACGTTCTACCTAAAAATATCATTGGTCGTAGTTTTGAAGATAAGCCTAGCCAAAATATCCTTTGTGATCTAAATAAATTATATATTTTAGGGTCATATTCAGGAAAAATTAAAAATGAGTCTAGATCTGAAAGCTTTTATAGGAACCCTCCACTATCATTTTCTCACAAGAGTGCTAAAACAAAATTTAAATTAGAAAGTAATCTTGCATATCTTCAAGAATATAAAAATAAAAATACTATTCGTAAAAATATATTTGATGTAACTATCAAAAAATCTTTTGTTGGGAGAGGTAAATTTAATGGTTTTATTAACGCAAAAGTGTTATCAAAAAATAAATGGAAATACCTTTTCTTAAGGAGGATTAGCAGAAAAATCACATCTAAAGACTTAATATTGGATGCTGAATGGTATAAGTTAGATAGCTCTCAAGAAAAACGGGTTAAATATAGTTTAAAAAACAATCATTTAAACGATCAGATAAAAGATAAAGGTTTATGGTTGTATAGGTTTAAAAATACTGACAAAAATAGAAAGAAATTACATGAATTTTTCTCAAAAAATAATTTTAAGACAAAATTCTGGACAGATAAAAAATATAGGACGCTAGGCGGATCCGACTATTTAGTATCAGGCGATTTTATAGTTAATGTTGATAAGTATTTTAGATATTTAGATTTCCCACTTAATTCAGAAAAGAAATTTAAAAAAATTTATTCAAGATCACTTAAATCTGTATCAGAGGCGGTTGAACTAACTATTCAATGGGCTATTGGTAGCTGCATGCTTAATTATTTAGACTCTCAAAATAAAAATTATAAGAGGATATTTTCAATATTAAAAAAATATACTAAGCCAGTAAATATTAATGAATCTTTTCAATTTATTAAGGGACAGCTCGAAGCCTCTAAAAGAACCTTAATAACAGATGCTGGTAAATTTTATTCTCCGAATAATGATTCTTTTGTAAGACATATGACTTTAAATATCTCAATGCCAAACGACTACCTTTTCCCAAGAAGGTATTTAGACCCACTAGTGTTTGAAAACAGTAATCATCTTCACAAAAGGGTATGGAAAAGTATCCAGCAAGAAAAGATATTATTAAGAGATCAAAAGTCTATTGGTGTTGGAAATGAAAATGTAAGACAAGTTAATGCTGAAGCAAAAAACTCATTATTTGCTAAAGAAAAATTAATAAAAAACGCATTGGATGATTTTAAAAAAAATATTGAGGCGAATCCAAGCAAAATATCAAACATTAACGAATGGCTTAAAGCTGAACAATTAGATTTTTGTCAATCATATTATGAAAATTTCGAAAATCATCCTGCTCAAAAAGATCGAACAACAAAGAGATTTAAGAAAATACTTAAAGAGTACAAAAATAAAACTAATGAAAGAGTAAAAAATGATTTTGTAACTATTTATAAGGAATTTGTTAGTGATACATTGAAGGGTGATCTTTCACCAGAAAAAAAAGTAAGAATGCTTTGGGATAAGCTTGATATCGAAATGAAAAAGAAAAAAAAATGGTTAGGCCAGGAATATGAAAAACTTCCAAAAAAACCAAAGAAAAATAGATTGAATTTAAAATTTAGTAAAAAATATCTTTCTCCGCGCATTGCTAAAGAAGATGGCTTATCAAAAAGCGATATGAGCAAAGAAGAATTTATCAATAGTTGCTTACATATCCAGCAACAGGTGTTGCAGCGAGATTTAAACTTTCCAAGAAGAGGTAATTATTTAAATAGATTTTTAACGGATTCATATAAAAATGATGGCAAAGAAATGAAGGCACTATATCAAATTCTTAATGATACGGAGAAGGAGCTAGAAAAAAATATAAAAGATGATAAGAAGAGGCAAAAAATACAAGATAGGCTAAACGCTATTATACAAAAATTAAGACGGTGGCTAGTTTGGGAGGAAATGAATAATTTAGAGAAAAATGATGGCAATAGAACTAAAATATTTGCACGAGGAAGAGCCAAAAAATTTTTTTACTATCCTAATTATAAGAATACCTCTTTAGAAAGAATATTCTCCCTAAAAATAATATATTCGGATATTTGGGACAATGATATTGTTGATTCAGTTTTAAATATTGTCAGTCTTATTCAGCTAGATAATACATTAGCCAATGACTTAGATATAGCAATTACAAAAAGGCTTCATGGGTTAAGAAAAAATGGAGCATTGTCTGAAGAACTTCTTAGTTGGGAAATTATTCAAAATTTTGTAAATATTCAAAAAACTATAAACTTTCATAGAGCTTTTTACGGTGTAGCAGATAGTTTTTTTAAAGTAATCTCGTTTTTAGAAGGATTTTTTGCTTATTCTGTCAGCACTAATGAAGTAAGCAAAATGGCAAACTTTGCTGGTCAAAGAAACAAGTTTTCGAAGTCAGTGGAAAACGAATTTAATACAAATAACTTTATCTATTTATGGGACTCCCAAGAAGAGAAAATACATCCTTTGAGTCTGGATATATTACAAAATAAAATAAATGATAATGATTTTACCTTTATACAAAATAAAGAAGAAACATTCACTACAATACACAATGAAATTAATTCACTTATAAAGGTATATGAAAAAGTCTTTGACAAGATAATTAATACCTTTGAAGAAGAAACTGCTCAAAGAAATGTAGGTTTTTTTCCTTTACAGGCTTCACTCACATACCCATTAGAGGCATTAATTGGGACATGGGAGGCATTAAATCACTTAAAAGCGATTAAAAAATATATTAATCTCATAGAAAAATATGATCTCTATGAGATTAATGACAATTTCAAACAAGCTGATTATAGGTTCTCTTTTAATGAAAGAAGTTATATAACCAAACAAGATGCCAATTTTCTATATAGAAAAAGTAATACAACACACAGCATAAGTAGCTTAAATGAACTTTCTGACTATCTTACAAAAAATACAAAACCTAAATATCAAAACGATATTAAATACAGGCCATTGTTAAAAATTTTAAGAGCTAACTCAATTAAAATTAAAAAGATTGATGGTGTTGATTGTATTGAAAAAAAGGCCTTTATTGAATATCTTAGAACAAGTATGGGATATAGAAATTTAAAAAAATTACACTATCCTAACGTACATGTTCGAAATTTAGGATTTAATTCTTTAACAGCTCAAGAAGAAGATATAAATTTTTAGGCCATTCCAAAATCCATATTTCCTAAAAAATCAATAAAGATATCGACTGACAATAAAAAACAGAAGCAATAAATTTAAAAACAAAAAATTTGAAGCTGATAGAAAATTTAAAGCCTAATTAAAGTCCAGCATTATTTTTTTCTAATGCTCTTTCAGCTCTGTAGCTAGATCTGACCATAGGTCCTGAGACAACTTCCAAGAATCCTTTTTTTAATCCAATCTCTCTATAGGCTTCAAATTCCTCTGGAGTTACCCATCTTTCAATAGGTAGATGGTTTAGGGTTGGTCTTAGATATTGTCCAATTGTTAGAATATCTACTTTATTAGCTATTAGGTCGTCCATGGTTTGTTCTATCTCTTCATCTGTTTCACCAAGACCAAGAATGAGACTGGTTTTTGTTAAGACTTTAGGATTAATTTTTTTTGATTCAGCTAAAACATCTAAAGTTTGTTGATAGCCAGCTCGAATATCTCTCACCGGATGGGTAAGTCTTTCAACTGTTTCAATATTTTGTGCAAAAACTTCTAAACCACAGTTAACAATAGTATCTATTGAAGATGACAGACCCTTGAAGTCTGGTGTGAGAGCTTCAACTGCAGTACCAGGATTAAGGTCTTTTATAAGTTTTACTGTATCTGCAAAATGTTTTGCACCTCCATCAGGCAGGTCATCTCTATTAACAGATGTTAAAACAACATATTTTAATTTCATTATTTGAACAGCCTTAGCGGTGTTTAATGGTTCTTCAGAATCTAACCAGCCTTTGGGGTTACCAGTATCTACTGAACAAAATTTACATGCTCTTGTACAAACAGAGCCCATCAACATAAATGTTGCCGTGCCTGCTGACCAGCATTCAGATATATTTGGACAATGAGCCTCTTCACAGACTGTATTCAATCTCTTTTCGTTTACCTGATTTTTTATTTTGTGGAAATTTGGATTAAATTGAGCTTTAACTTTAAGCCATTCAGGTTTTTTTAGATTTGGAATATGAGAATATTGATTGCCCTTTTGGCCATTCTTAACAGCTTTAACACCATCTCTATTGATGATTTTTTTTGTTGGAATGATTTCCATACCTAAAATATAGGCTCTAAAAGTTGAATTGCAAGACTCTCAACATCTTTAATTGAAACATTGTTTTTATAGTCTTTTATTTGTGCTACCTCGAGTCCTTCATAGCCACAAGGATTAATTAGACTAAATGGCTTCAGATCCATATCTACATTTATGCTTATGCCGTGATAGGTCTTTCCTTTTGAAATCCTAAGTCCTATCGAAGCAATTTTCTTTTTATCAACATACACACCTGGAGCACCTTCAATAAAGTTAGAATCTATTGAGTAATGTCCCAATAAGGATTTCGTAAACTCTTGGAGGGTTTTTACAAGAGTCTTAGGTCCTAGACTAGAATTTTTTATATCAAGTAAAAAGTATATTACTAACTGGCCAGGGCCATGATAGGTAACTTCCCCGCCTCTATCTGATTGAAAAATAGGAATATCTCCAGCATTTAAAATATGTTTTTGATCAGCTGCAGTACCTAAAGTAAAAATTGGCGGATGTTCTAAAAACCAAATTTCATTTTTAAAATCTTCATTGCTAACATGAGATTTCATCATGTGAAGAGTTTCACCATACTCGCAACAACCCAATGATTTAAAACTTAAATTTTCAGACACTATTTATTTCTAGCTTCAATGAATGAATCTTCAGAAATCTTATGATATTCGGTAACGTTATTTTTAAACTCAATATATGAATCATAAACCTTGCCAATTACCTCATCTTCTTCTGCTAAATCGCTTAATATTTCATTTGAAATAGCTCTAAATTCTTCAATAACGTCATCTGGTAGTTTTCTCAACTCAACACCATGAACTTCAACTAGCTCGGTTAGCGCTTGGTTATTTCTTGCCAAGTACTCATCTAAGGTGTCTTGATTTACCGCCTTAGTGGCTGTTTCGATTATTACTTGAAGATGTTTTGGAAGACTATTCCAAGCATCCATGTTGATTAGTAGCTCTAGCATCGGTCCAGGTTCGTGCCAACCGGGATAATAGTAATATTTTGCAGCTTGATGAAAACCAAAGGTAAGATCATTGTATGGTCCAACCCATTCGGTAGCATCAATCACACCTGTTTGAAGCGCTGTAAATAATTCTCCTCCAGGAAGAGTTACTGGAATTCCGCCTGCTTCTTTTAAAACCTCTCCTCCGATTCCTGGAATACGCATTTTAAGACCCTTGACGTCCTCCAATGAATTAATTTCTTTGTTAAACCAACCAAACATTTGGGTTCCAGTGTTTCCAGCAGGAATAGGATAAATATTGAAGGGTTCGTATATTTCTCTCCATAACTCTAAACCGCCACCTCTGTTTACCCAAGCATTAATTTCATCTGCTGTTAATCCAAAAGGAACGCTAGTAAAAAACTGAGCAGCAGGAACTTTTCCTTTCCAAAAATACCCTCCACTATGACCCATTTGATGTGATCCGCTTGAAACAGCATCAAAGACCCCGAAAGCAGGAACCTGTTCGCCTGCACCATAGACAGTTATCTGCATTTGGCCATTGCTCATCTCTTCAACAAGATTGGCTATTTTCTCAGGAGCCATTCCAAGGCCTGGATAATTTTTTGGCCAGGATGTAACGAGCCTCCATTTGTATGTTTTATATTCAGCATCCGCAGAGTTGGATGACTCTTGTTCACCAGAACAGCCAGAAATTAATCCAATCAATAAAACAAACGTTAAAATTTTTTTCATCATAGTTTCTCTAAATTTGCGTAAGCCATAACTAACCACTTTGTTCCTGCTTGATCGAAATTAATCTGGACTCTTGCGGCTTCACCCGAGCCTTCATAATTTAGAACAACGCCTTCACCAAAAGATTTATGCATAACTCTTTGCCCGAGTGATATGCCAATCTCATCCTCAAACTCAAGCTTGGTTTCTTTAAAGTCTTTCCTATTATAAGGTATGTGCGTCTGTGCTCTAGGTCTAATCTCATTAATAAGCTCTTTAGGGATTTCTTTTATAAATCTTGACGGTGGATTAAAAGTATCTGAGCCGTGCAATCTTCTTGACTCTGCATGAGTTATATAAAGTTTTTCCATTGCTCTAGTAATACCAACATAACAAAGTCTTCTCTCTTCTTGCAGCTGTCCTGGATTTTCCATTGATCGGCCATGAGGAAATAAAGTTTCTTCAAGGCCAGTCATTAAAACTAATTTAAACTCTAATCCCTTTGCTGAATGCATTGTCATAAGTTGAGCAGCATCATCATGCTCTGAAGCCTGTCTATCTCCAGAATCTAGAGAGATCATATCTAGATAATCTTCTGCAATTTCAATATTTGTTTTTTGTTCTCTAATGCTTTGTTCAAAGTTTGTAGTTGCAGAAACTAGTTCTTCTAGATTCTCTACTCTTGTTTTGCCTTTCTCGCCTGGTTCTTTTGCATGATAAGCAACCAATCCAGAGGTTTTAATTATTTCTTCCATTAAATCTGAAAGAGTGTTCTCTTCTATAAATTCTTTACATCTGGCAATAAATTCTAAATAAGATTTTAAACCGGCTCCGCCCCTTCCAGATATTGCGCCCTCATCAAGTAATTTAGCTGATGCTTTGATGTATGAAATATTATATTTAGTTGCGGTAGAACGAATCTTTGCTAAAGTTTTTTCTCCAACACCTCTTGTGGGATTTGATATTGATCTCTCAAATGCAGGATTGTCTGAGTTGTTAAAAATAATTTTCAGATAAGCAATAGCATTTTTGATTTCCATTCTTTCATAGAATCTTTGGCCGCCATATATTCTGTAAGGTATGCTTGATCTAAGCAGCGCCTCTTCAAGGGCTCTTGATTGAGCATTAGATCTATATAAGACAGCTGCATCAGAATACATTTCTCCTTTGTTCATCCAATCTTTTAAAATGTCGGCAACATATCTAGCCTCATCTTGTTCGTTGTATGCCTGGTATAAAATAATTTGCTCTCCTTCAAGTTTGTCGGTCCAAAGATTTTTACCAAGCCTATCAGTATTGTTTTCGATTAAAGCGTTTGCCGCTCCTAAGATAATATTTGTAGATCTATAATTTTGTTCTAATCTTATAATCTCTGCTGTATCAAAAGTTTTTGTAAATGATTCTACATTTTCAACTTTGGCACCACGCCATCCATAAATAGATTGATCATCATCTCCGACTGCTGTTATTGATGCTTTTTCTGAAGCTATTTCAAGAAGCCAATTGTATTGAATAGTATTGGTATCTTGAAACTCGTCAACTAATATTGATTTAAATCTAGAGTGAAAGAAAGACTTTACAGACTCGTTATCACGAATTACCTCATATGATCTCAATAATAGTTCACCAAAATCAACAAGATTATCTCTCAAGCATGCTTTCTCATACTCTTTATATATTTTGTTAATATTTTCTTTAAAATAATCGCCCTTATCATCTACAGATTCGCTTCTAAATCCCTCATCTTTCCATGCATTTATTTGCCATTGACTTTGACGAGACGGCCAGACAGATTCATCTAAACCTGCTTCTTTGGAAATTCTTTTTATAATTCTTAGTTGATCATCTGCATCTAAAATTGTAAAACTGCTACTTAATCCAGCTTCTTTATGAAACCTTTTAAGCATTCTATGAGCAAGCCCATGAAAAGTTCCCACCCAACCATCCATCATCGGAGCTTCCAATAACTCCTCAATTCTTGATCGCATTTCTAGTGCGGCCTTATTTGTAAAGGTTACTGCCATAATGGATGCAGGATTTCTTCTAAGTGCCTCAACTTCCCATGCAATCTTGTGAACCAAGACTCGTGTCTTTCCTGATCCGGCTCCAGCTAATACCATCAAATGCTGTTTTTCAGACGTCACCGCTGATCGCTGTTGATCATTAAGATGTTCTAAAATGTGTGATACGTCCATTTAGGGATTCATTTTTTTGCTTAAGAGAGATATTCTAACCTTATGCCAACAAAATTATTGAGACAAATTAAAAATACTCTTCCAGAATTAAGAAAATCTGAAAGATTGGTCGCAGATTTTGTTCTAAAAGATCCAAAATCAGTAATTACCATGAAAACCGCTGAAGCTTCTTCTGCGATGGGCATAAGTGAACCAACGTTAATAAGATTTTGTAAAGCTCTTGGTTTTTCTGGTTATCAAGAATTTAAAATTAATCTATCGCAACAACTTGCAGCAGATGATTATTTTGTTATGTATGAGATCGAAGAGGATGATAGCATCCATGAGCTTTGTGAAAAGGTATTTGATACAACTATCAGTGAAATATTGAATGTTAGATCGCAAATCAATCAAGATGTTCTTGAATCAGCAATAGAAGCATTAGCAAATGCTAAAAGAGTTGAGGTATATGCTTTTGGCGGCTCAGCTCCTGTTGCTATGGATGCGCAACACAAATTTTTTAGACTAAAAATATCATCATCATTTATTTCGGACCCTCATATACAATTAATGTCAGCCAATTCACTTTCAAAAGAAGATGTTGTCTTGGCTATCTCTCAATCAGGAACCACTTCAGCTCTTATTGATAGTGTAAAAATTGTTCGTAAGTCAGGAGTTAAAGTCATAGGAATCATGCCTGAAAACTCCCCTCTTGCAAACATTTGTGATTATCCAATAAGTATTAACGTTGGTGATAATTACAGAATTACTAAACCTCATACGTCAAGGATTGCATATACAGCGGTAATAGATGTAATGACTATGGGAATAGCTCAGCTAAAACCAGAAGCACAAGAGCATTTGTACAACATAGTTGATAGCCAAAGATCATTAAAAATTAAATAGCATTTAAAGAGGAGTTTTTTATGAGTCAAGAAGTTAAAGATTTTTTTACAACCTACAGTGACTTTGTTACAAAAGTTACTAGTGAGCCAAGTTTAGATATGGAAGCGCTTAAAAAAAGTATGGATGAAATTGAATCAAGCTCTAATGTAAAAATACCCAGGTTGTTGACGGCTGCCCTTGGTCTTGGAAGCGAATCTGGTGAGTTTGTTGAAATAGTAAAAAAAATGATTCTTCAAGGAAAGCCAGCTTCTGAAGAAAATATCTTCCACATGAAAAGGGAGCTAGGAGATATCATCTGGTATTGGACAACAGCATGCGCCTCTTTGGGATTAGATCCATATGAAGTAATTAGTGAAAATCAAAAAAAGCTTGAAGCACGATATGGGGAAAAGTTTGAGGTTCAAAGAAGTGAAGTTAGAAAAGAGGGAGATTTATAAATCTCAGATGAAAGATAAAACAAAAGATCCTAAAGATATTGCTCCATCTGCAACTGAGGATTGTGCTGATGTCACTTCTAGGTATGAGAGATATAAAAAAGAAAACAAAAAGTCTCAATTTCCACCCATTAAATATGAAAAACCGCCACATCATTAAATGATAATTTTTCTAAGTTTTATATATGTTCTTTCTGCTGTTTTATATTTTTATACAAATAAAACTGGTTATAGTTTTCTAAGATATATTTGGAAAAGAAAAAATATTGCTGTTTATCTTTCAACTGAAATATTCTATTTAATACTTACATCACTTATTGTTTTTACTAGCAACCCCCTTAATTGGATTGTTGCAATTTTAATGTTCCTTCATCTCATTGGTATTGCATGGCTTGTAGCAAGCCCAGGGAGTTTTTATCAAATGGCAGAAGAGTCGATTAATCTAGATAGTGAAATGGTAGAAAATGCTGTTGTTATAACGTTCTTGATATACGCAGGTATGGCTTTAGTTTCAAGAATTCTTATCTAAAATTCTAGTCTTCTTAAAAGGCTTGATGTGTCCCATTTTCCACCACCAGCATTTTGAATATCTTTGTAAAAGCGATTAACAATGTCTGTGATCTCTAAGTTAGCATCTATGGTATTCGCATGCTCCAGAACTATGTCTAAGTCTTTTCTCATTAGATCAACTGCAAAACCGTGTTCATATTCATCTTCAATCATGGATTTCCATCTATTTTCCATTTGCCATGATTGTGCAGCTCCTTTTGATATTACATCTATGACGTCTTTTACATCTAAATTTGATTTTTTAGCAAAATGTAAACCTTCGGCAAATGATTGTATTAGCCCAGCTATACATATCTGATTAACCATTTTTGTTAATTGTCCGTATCCTGACGGACCCATAAACTTTGAAAATTTAGAGTATGAATCTAAAACATCTTTTATTGACATATAAACCTTCTTATCTCCGCCAACCATAACAGATAAGGTTCCTTGTTGAGCACCTGCCTCACCTCCTGAGACTGGCGCATCTAGAAAATATGATTCCTTTTCGACAAGAATGTTATTCATCTCTTTTGCAAGTTCGGCTGAAGTGGTTGTATGGTCAATAACAACTGTTCCGGGCCTAATTAAATTTTTAATGTTATCTACAATCTGTCTTACATCATTATCATTTCTCACGCATAGAATAATAATGTCACAATCTGTTGCTAGATCCATTAAGGAAAAACAAACTCTTGCTTTTGTGTTTTCAATTGCCCATTTTTCTGACTTCTCTTTAGATCTATTAAAAACAGAAAGATTGTAGGCATTATTGCTAAGATGACTTGCCATAGGTCCACCCATTATGCCAAGGCCAACAAAACCTATATTAGTCATAATTCTTTTCTTCTTCTTGATATTTTTTTAAGTCTTCCCAGTCATGAGGCGTGCCAGCATTGAGATTGGTGACAGAATTCTTTGCTCTAAAAAGACTTTGTGTTCTTAGTTTTGTTTTATCTTCTTCTCTACCAAATAATTTATTCCAGCCTTCTATGAATTGCTCTCTTAAATTTCTTTTGGTCATTTAATATTTTTAAACGATATATTCTTCTCTGTCTTTTTTTGCTGTTCTCTTTATACCTGACTCTGTTACATATTCTTCTGTTATGCCTTTAGATCCACTTCTGCCTTCCTTGCATACATACATCATATTAACAATTGCTCCCCCAGCAACAGCCCCTATTAAAATTAATATTATTGTTTCCATTCTCTCCTCCGGATAATATTATTTTTTGTTAAATTCTATTTTTGCCTGATTATACTCTTCTATAAGCCTAGTTACTAAATCTTCTACGCTAGGATCGTCTTTAATACCACCAATTCCTTGGCCAGATCCCCAAATATCTTTCCATGCTTTTGCATCAGTATTTCCTCCTGATCCAAAATTCATTGTAGATTTATCTGCATCAGGAAGATTATCTGGATCAAGTCCTGCATTTTTTATTGAGGGCTTTAAGTAATTTCCAGAAACACCAGTAAATAGACTTGAATAAACAATATCATCTGCAGCACTATCAATTAGCATTTGTTTATACCCTTGATCAGCATTAGCCTCTTTGGTGGCAATGAATCTAGTACCCATGTATGCGAAATCTGCTCCAAGAGCCAAAGATGATGCAACTGAATAACCGTCTCCAATAGAACCTGACAAAATTACAGTACCGTCAAACCACTCTTTAACTTCTCTTAATAATGCGAATGGTGAAAGGGCTCCAGCATGACCCCCTGCACCAGCACATACAAGAATTAAGCCATCAACGCCCTGCTCGGCCGCTTTTTTTGCATGTCTAACATTTATAACGTCATGGTAAACGAGTCCTCCGTAACTATGGGTAGCTTCGACCAGTTCTGCTGGAGGTCTTAATGATGTGATAATAATTGGAACTTCATGTTTTACACATGTGGCCATATCATCCATAAGCCTATCGTTAGACCCATGACAAATTTGGTTCACAGCAAAAGGGGCAACTTTCTTGTCTGGATTTTGTTCTTGATATTCCGCTAGCTCAGTCTTAATCCTTACAATCCACTCTTCTAATACATGCTGCGGTCTTGCGTTAAGCGCAGGAAAGGATCCAATAATACCTGCCTTACATTGAGCAATTACTAGCTCAGGACCTGACACCAGAAATAATGGAGAACCTATTACAGGTATAGATAGGTTATTTCTAATATTCTCTGGTATTGCCATTCTTAAGCTCCTTATAATTAATTTTTGTAGATTTTATGCTTTTGTGTTTATTAGGTACAGATTAATTTGGATAATCTGAAACTAAATTTACAAATGCTCTTACTCCCACATCAAGCGCTCCATCGTCAACAACAAAATATGGTGAATGATTTCCAGGAGCTTCCATTATCCCTGGTGCATTAACACCGAGCCAAAAATACATACCTGGTATTTCATTTGAGAAAAATGAAAAATCCTCTGCTCCAGTCGATGGCGTCATTTCGTAAACCTTATTTTCTGCTGCATTTCTTAATGATGGAGTAAGCTTCTTTACAAGATTTTCGTCATTAAAAGTCACTGGATAAAATCCACCAACATCGAACTCAACTGAAACTTCTGTGCCTGTACCTAAAGCAACACCAGATGCTACTTGTTCAATTTCTTTATATATTTCTGCTCTGAGCTTTGGATCAAAGGTTCTTATCGTACCCTGTATTTCAGAATCTTCGGGAATAATATTTCCTCTTGTGCCTGACCTGACAATACCGACTGATATAACAGCAGGATTGTTTACGATATTAATTCTTCTACTAACAATTGTATTTAAATTTTGTATAAGCTCAGCGGTTGCCATTACTGGATCAATAGAGTCCCAAGGCCTAGAACCATGAGCCTGAACCCCCTTTATTTTAATTCTGTACGTACTAGCAGCAGCCATTGCTGGTCCAGCAGCAACTCCAATATAGCCATGAGGACCATTACCAACATGAAGACCAAAAATAACTTCAGGCTTATATCTATCAAAAATACCTTCCTCAAGCATCATCTTTGCTCCACCATTTTCACCTTCAGGTGGCCCTTCTTCAGCCGGTTGAAAAATCAACATCACATTTCCTTTAATCTGACTCTTATTTTTTGATAAGTATTCAGCAACTCCCATTAGAATAGCAACATGCGCATCATGACCACATGCGTGCATAATTCCAACTTCTTGACCTAAGTATTCAGTTTTTTCTTTTGAGGCAAAAGGTAATCCTGTTTTTTCAATTACCGGCAAAGCATCCATGTCTGCTCTAAGTGCTATTGTTGGTCCTGGCATGGAGCCTTTTATTAAACCAACAACACCTGTATAAGCAATTCCGGTCTCAACCTCAATATCAAGTGAGCGTAAATGGTTTTCAACTTTCTTGGCTGTTCTAAACTCTCTATTACTTAGCTCTGGGTATTGATGAATGTCATGACGCCATTCAATTACTTTTGCCATTAATGGTGTAATTTGCTCTTCAAGATCTTTTTTTAAATCAGAAGATACGTAAGTTGAGCCTACAAAAGACATTAAAAGCATTATTTTTTTCATTTTAAGATTATAATCCCCACTTTTTTAAAACACTAATAACATGGACATAAATAATCTTAGAAATATTGCAATCATTGCCCATGTTGACCATGGAAAAACGACACTAGTAGATAAGCTTCTTCAACAATCCGGAACATTGGATAGAAAAAATATGGATTCTGAAAGAATCATGGACTCCAATGACCAAGAAAAAGAAAGAGGTATAACAATTACTGCAAAAAATACCTCAATCAATTGGAAAGATCATTTAATTAATATCGTAGATACTCCTGGTCATGCTGATTTTGGTGGAGAAGTTGAAAGAGCTCTTTCAATGGTCGATTCGGTGCTTCTTCTGGTTGATGCAGTAGATGGGCCGATGCCACAAACAAGATTTGTTACCCAAAAAGCATTTGAAAAAGGCTTAAAGCCAATTGTGGTTATTAATAAAGTTGATCGTCCTGATGCAAGGCCTGATTGGGTTTTAGATCAGGTTTTTGATTTGTTTGACCGTCTAGGCGGAACTGACGAGCAATTAGACTTTCCGGTTATTTATGCATCTGCAATAGAAGGTATTTCAGGTCTAGAAGCTGACCAAATGACTCAAGATATGACCCCTTTGATACAAATGATACTTGATAAAGTGCCTGCTCCAGAAGTGAAAAAAGACGGTCCTTTGCAGTTACAGATTAGTGCTCTCGATAGTAATAGTTATGTTGGTGTTATTGGTATAGGAAGAATTAAGCAGGGCTCCATAAAACCAAACGATCAGGTAGCCGTAATAGACAGAGAAGGTAAAACTAGAAAAGGTAAGGTTCTTCAGGTTATGGGTTATGAGGGCCTAGAGAGGGTAGAAGTTTCCAGTGCTGATGCTGGCTCAATAGTATGTATTACCGGTATTGATAAGCTGAATATATCAGACACTCTGTGCGATCCGATGCATGTAGAGGCATTGCCTCCCCTTTCAGTGGATGAGCCAACCGTGAGTATGACTTTTCAAGTAAATGATTCTCC
This sequence comes from uncultured SAR86 cluster bacterium, assembly GCA_902556355.1. Classification (GTDB taxonomy): domain Bacteria; phylum Pseudomonadota; class Gammaproteobacteria; order Magnimaribacterales; family D2472; genus SCGC-AAA076-P13. The sequence goes on along the minus strand of CACDVW010000003.1, from coordinate 25,914 downwards.
TTTTGCGGGAAGAGAGGGAAAATTTGTTACTTCTAGAAATATTAAAGAGCGACTAGAAAAAGAATTAATTTCAAATGTAGCCTTGCGGGTTGTCCAGGGAGACAGCCCAGATAAATTTATAGTTTCTGGCCGTGGAGAGCTGCACTTATCAGTTTTAATCGAAACAATGCGCAGAGAAGGCTTTGAGCTTGCTATATCTAAACCACAAGTTATACAAAAAGAAGTTGGTGATGAGATTCATGAACCATATGAGCAGATTGTTATTGATGTTGAAGATATTCATCAAGGATCTGTTATAGAAGAGCTTGGTCCAAGAAAGGCTGAGCTTAAAAATATGGAGCCAGATGGTAAGGGGCGAGTAAAACTTGAATTTATGGCACCATCGAGAGGTATTATTGGTTTTAGATCGCATTTTTTAACAATAACGAGCGGTACAGGAATAATGACAAGTGTTTTTGATCACTATGGTCCAGTTAAAACTGGTGAGATTGCAAAAAGAACTAATGGTGTTATGTACGCAATGACTGCAGGAAAGACGCTTGCTTATGCGCTATTTAATTTACAAAATCGTGGAAAATTATTTCTAGGTCATGGTCAAGAAGTATATGTTGGTCAAATTGTTGGTCTGCATTCAAGGGATAATGATCTGCCAGTCAATCCCACAAAGGCAAAACAATTAACAAACATAAGGGCAGCCGGTACAGATGAGAATTTAATTCTCGTTCCGCACATAAAGCATACACTAGAGCAAGCTTTAGAATTTATTGAAGATGACGAGCTTGTGGAAGTAACTCCTGAATCAATTCGTTTACGAAAAAAAGGCAGAGTAAGAACATAAATTAATCTTTTCAAATCCTTTCATTAACTTATAAAAAATATAAACTTAAGTCTTATTACATTTTTAAAGGAGAGAGGATGAATAATTTAAAAACAATCTTTGCATGCTCTGCATTAATTGCATTGACCGCATGTGATATGAATAACAACTCTGGAAACTCCTATCAAGACAGGATGGATATTGCAGCTGAATGGGTGACTGCAGGTTATACCGGCAAAGCTGAAGCCATTGAAATGATAGAAACTAATATGTCTGAAGACGGATTAGTTGTCGGAGACAGATATGTTGGCATGGGATTTATATGGAATCCTGATGAGAGCGGGATGACAATAACATATATCATTCCAGATAGCCCTGCTTCAAAAGCTCTTCAAGTTGGTGACTCTTTTGTGGAGGTTGCTGGTGTTAGAGTTGCTGATGATAATAGAAATAGGCTTGGTTTTAGGGGCAAACCGGGAGAAGAAATAGATGCAGTGGTTCTAAGAGATGGTGAAGAAGTAGCTGTAACAGTTGCTAGAGGTGCTGTACAACAAACATCAACAAAAGCACAAGTACTAGAAAACTTTTCTCAAGCTGATGCTGATAACTGGGGAGCAGATGGATTTAATATTATTGAAACCTCTGTCACAGATGAGGGTGTTGTTTGGGTCTTGAGTTGGTCTGAATTCACAGAAGATGCTAGCGGCTTAACTGCCAATGCATATACTGCTACAAGATTTGAATTTAATGATGAGGGGCAAGTTTCTTGGGTAGGAAATCTATCAGAAGATAGGTTCGTATTAGAGCAACAAGGCTACTCAATAAGCAGATAAGTTAATAAACATAAAAGCCTATCAAACTGATAGGCTTTTTATTAAATAGAGCATTGCATGTCATTTCCGCAACAAAGCGGAGATTTTATCTTTCCATTAAAATTTGAACACTCTGCATGTTTGCATTGAGATATTCTAACTTGACTGCCATCATCCATATCCAAAAAACCATCTTCCAGTGGGTTATCGCATTCACCACATGATGTTTTAACCGACATACCACATTCATTACATTTATAAAATGACATACCCTAAAGACTAATCATATCTTGATTAATTGTAAAGATTAATATGAATAGAATTAGCTATTACTCATTGCATCAAGAATTTCAAGTAATAAATTCATGAGATCAATATAGATTGTGAATGCCATTTCAAAAGCCGTATTCCAATCATTTGAGATAGCTTCTTTTTTCTTTATTAAATTAAAATCAATTAATAAATACAATGAAAATACTATTGCTCCAAATATCGCTTTAATTCTTATGACATTTCTACTAAATCCTATGAAGGTTCTAATAAGACTAAATGCGATTAAAGCTAAAAGGGATAGCAATAAAACAACTTGAAGTGTTACATTCTCTGAAAAAGAATAGATGTCACTATAGCCAATATATCCTGTTAGAACAGTAACGAAGAACACAATTTTTGTTGCTCGCAGGCCATCATTTTCATCCATCTCTAAAAGAAGAAAAGATAGTAATATTCCAAAGGCAACACTTTGCATAGTAAATAGCAGCATTCCAGTTAGTATGCTGATGTTTGTGGCTGCAAAAAATAAAGTTGCAAATAAGGTTGCCGCCCAAAAAAAGAATAAGGCATTAAAAAAAGTACTCTCATTAGAATATTTATATCCTTCTTTTAGAAACTGCAAAACCTCCTCTTTGCTCTTTGCAAGTTTTAATTTTGCAAATGCTTCTGTTTTTTTTCCAGTTTCTTCATCAGTCGTTGCCTCTATTAGTTTGGTCATTTCAATTGGATATTTTGTGGGCGCTTTTTTGTATGGGACTAGATCTAGTTGCCTATTCATATTCATAGCGCCTCTATAGTAATAACCTAGAAACGTAGTATTATTTTCATAAGCCCATCTTGCGCCTTTGATGCAAAAATAAGATAGGCCAAAGACAATACCAACTTGTCCTGCGAGTATCATCATTGTTTTAAAAAGCAAAGTTGTTTCAAGAAACATATTTCTAGAATAACTTATATATCAATAATAGGTTTAAATAAAACACGTTGATTTTATATATTATTTTGTAAGGTATCTAACAGAATGGTCTTTAAAATCTTTTTCTCCAACCTCCACGAAACCGTTTTTAGCATGAAAATTAAGAGATATTTGATTTAGAGGAATTGAATTTACTTCACAACATATTGGCAATAATTCTTTTGCTGCTACCTCATCAAGATATTTATAGACTTTAGTTCCAACACCCATTCTCCTATATTGTGATTTAATGACAACTCTATCGATATACAAAAAAATTTTTTTAGTCTCATTAAAGAACTTATAATTCAAAGATTCATATTCTAAGTTTTCTCTAAAACAAATAACAAAACCAATTGATTGTTTTTTATATTTAATTAATAAATTTAAAGAGCTTTTGTCTAGTAATGAGGTAAAAGATTCAATACTACCAATAGATCCAACTTCAGGCGTATTTTCTTGGTTTAATGAATATAAACTTTTTAATATGTTGCTTGATATATTTCTATTAAACTGAATTATCTCAAACTCTTTGCTTAAATCCACTGTTTATATTTAATTTTTTACAGTTGGGTCTATCTCATCAAGAGCATTATTAATTTTTGTAGCAACATCCTTAATAAAAAGTTCTTTTGTTAAGGTATAGCTTGGGTGACCCATGGTTGCTAGATCTTTTGCTTTTAGCATGGCTGATTCCATTAAATTTTCTGTATCAACTGCTTCATCCATTAGCCCTGCATCAACAGCTGATTCAATAGGATACATTTCAGCACCTAATATTGCTCTATATTTATGTCTTTGTGAGATTCTGAATCTAATAAGCTCAAGTATTGGAACTGGAATTACCATATTTGTTCTCATCTCATTTGCGCCAATTAAATACTTGCCTTTTGCTCCTATTCTATAGTCACAACAACAAAGAAGGAAAGTTCCCAAAGCAATGCCATGCCCTGTGCATGCTGCAAGAACAGGTCGAGGAAATGTTAATATTCTTGACAGCAGTCTGAAACCGCTAATAGACATTTCTTGGATTAACTTCATATCTCCAGAAGAGATTATTTTTAAATCAAAACCACCTGAGAACATGCCCTCTCGTCCAGCAATAATTAACGCACCCTTCTCAGTTGGTACTTTGTCCAAACAATCATGGACATGATTGATCATTGTTGGAGAAAAAACATTGGCCTTACCATCATCAAGCGTAATTATGGAAATGTCATCTTCTTGAGAGAATGTAGCTAATTTTTTGGTCATTTTTATATACTGTTAATTATTTACATTAAGTCTATCAAAAAAACTTATAATATTTGCATGCACATAGTAGTTAATGGATGTTAAAAAATGATAAAACGAATCTTTAAGACACTTGGAGTTCTGACTTTTTTTGGAATAAGTTTAGTTCCACTATACTTGGTTAATCTCTTTTACATGAAGCCTGTTTCAATTGATCATTATTTAGCAAAAGAAGTTATAACAGATTTAGTAGACTCACCCGAGGCTATGACTTATATGGGAGTCTTTGATGACCTGAATTGGTTTACGAATCATAATGCAATGCTATCCATCCCAAAGAGTGATGACCTAAAAAAAGATATAAAAAGCGCAAAAAAAAGATTAAATATTTTAAATAAATATAGTAATGAATCACTAAATAGTGGCCAAAGAATAACTAAAAAAATTGCGATTTTTGATACTGAAAATCAATTATATCAACTAGAGCTCTTTCCATATCATGATTACCCTTTAAACCAGGTTCGCGGAGAACATCACAATATTATTAGCTTTATGAGTGACATGCATCCGGTAAGAAATCTATCTGAGGCAAAAGACTTCATTAAACGAATTGATCTCTCTATTGAGGTTTATTCAGGACTTTATGACTGGTTGCAAAGACAAGCAAATTCTGGAATATATGCTCCCAAATTCGTCTATGCACACATAATCGAGCAACTTAATGAATTAATTAACTACTCGCATGAAGAGCATCCCTTGTACACACAATTTATAAAAAAAATAAAGTTGCTTGATTTATCCGATGAGGAATTTAATTATTTAGAGAACTCTATAAAAAATTCAATTCAAAAAAGTTTAACTCCTGGGTTCGTATTACTAAGAGATTTTATGCTTGAAACAGAAAAAAATGCCAATCCTCACCACGGAATATGGTCTCAGCCAAATGGTGATGAGTTTTATAAACTAAGAATTAGATCGTATACAACTACAGACTATAGTCCTGAGAAAATTCATCAAATGGGGCTAAGCGAAGTAGCAAGAATTTCTAAAAGAATGAAAGATATCCTTGTTTCACTTGGCTATGACTCAAATAAAACTGTTGGAGTTTTAATGAATGAGTTAAATGAAGATCCATCCATGCTTTATGCCGACACACCGGACAGAAAAGATATTGTTGTTCAAGATTATATGGATATGGTTAATGAAGCTACCGAAGGTATAAAAGAATATTTTCATTCGATGCCTAAGGCACCTGTTATTGTAAAATCAGTACCGGAATATTCTGAACAAACAGCCCCGGGCGGTTATTATCAAGCTCCTGCTCTTGATGGGAGTAGGCCTGGTGTTTTTTATGCAAACCTATATGACATTAAACAAACTCCTAAATACAGCATGAAGACATTAACTTTTCATGAGGCGACACCCGGTCATCATCATCAAATAGCTCATTCATTAGAGAATGAAGAGCTAACACTGTATAGAAGGTTTGGTTACGGAACCTCTGCATTTTCTGAAGGCTGGGCTTTATATTCAGAGCAGCTGTCATTGGAGGCAGGCCTTGCTCCAGATCCATATGATGAATTGGGTATTTTGCAAAGCGAAATATTTAGAGCCGTTCGTTTAGTTGTAGATACTGGCATACATTATAAGAAATGGACTAGAGAGGAAGCTATAGATTATATGAAAGCTAAAACTGGTATGTCAGATACCGAATGCCGTGTGGAAATCGAAAGATATATTGTTTGGCCTGGACAGGCTTTAAGCTATAAAGTTGGGATGATAAAAATGTTGGAATTAAGAGAAAAAGCAATAGATGCTCTGGGAGATAAATTCGACATTAGAGATTTTCATTCTGCTGTTCTTGATTACGGAAACCCGCCACTATTTATAGTTGAAGAGAAAATTGATGAGATGATTGCTAATAGTTTAGATACAGATTAATAATTTTCAGGTCGCTTTGCTTGGAACTGTAAGAAGTAATTTCTAACCCACAATAAATCTTCTTCATTGTCTCCAGATGGTATATAAAACTTGTCTAAAACAATTCTTTTATTTCCAAAATCAAAAGCTCCGAGAAAAATTTGACCCTCTACTGCCTTAGCGATTCTTAAAAATCCTGTTTTTAACTTCTCAGTTTTAGCTCTTGTTCCCTCAGGAGACATGGCAATTAAAGAGCCATTTAGTTTTTTCATATTTTGTATTGCCACATCTGTTAAGCCTGAGCCTGGTTTGGTCTTATCGACTGGAATACCACCCATATATTTGAGAAATTTCCCAAGAATTGGTTTAGTGAAAAGGCTGTGCTTTCCAAAGAAGGTTATTTTTGCATCTAATCCTAATATTGCAGCGAAACCAAATACCCCATCCCAATTAGATGTATGAGGCCCAGCAATAATTATTAAATTTTCTTTGCCTTCAAGAGGAGGTATAAAACCGTCCACCTTCCATCCGAAAAGTCTTAAAAACCATCTTGCTATCCATTGGACAATTTTTGGTCTAGATGCTCTATATTTATGAGGAATCTGCCTGCTAGATACAATTTTGCTGCCTTTTCTTTCCATAAATCTAGCTTAATCTTTTATCTTTAAGGTAGTAAGGCAAATACATTGAGTAACAAACCAACAATGCAACAACATAAAGATCTATTATATGGAATGGTTCTGGTCGCATAAGAGCGGTTATGTTATCTCCTATAGGCTTCTGAGCTAAAAACCAATAATTAGTTCCTAACAAATAATTCATAAGGTAAGTGAATAACAATAGTACGGTTGCATACATAAAAACTTTAGGAATATCTTTCAAGTATGGTCTTTGATTATCAATGACCATTGCATAAGTTACTCCCATGAGAATCATTGTGTGGCCAATTTGGCTCTGTATGTATCCCACATAAGGAAAGCCATAAACAGTATCTGGAGTAAGAATAGACATACCCCCTCCTGCAATGCCAAAGAAGAATGCAAAAACAAAAAAATCTCTCTTTGCCGTTAAAAAATATAAGATAATTGCCATTGTTGAAAAATCGCATAAATGAAGAGGTAGTCCATCTTGCCATCTATCGCTCATTATCCCCTCTCTATAAAAGTCCATTGCTTGATTTACTAATAATAAAAATATGATCACAAATCTTAGATTCTTTTGAGCCTTTTCATTGGATAATTTAAAATACTTAGGAATAAATATTACTGCTAATATGCTTAGCAAAACTGTAATGATGTGAGACGGGCTCAATAAGATTAATTCATTCATATGTATAGAATTATTATGCGATTTTATATATTTTAACTTTATATACCTAAATATTCCCAGCTATTTTTAGTTTAAATAAAATAAAAATATGTAAAGTATACTTGACATATATTGCTTTAATACAGTAACCTTCTCATCTACAGAAATCTTTAGAATTATCGGAATATAGTTAGAGGCAATGGGGAGATAGAAAATGGCTAAAATAACTCATAAAGGATCATGGATTCAAATAAAATCTTTGAACAAAGAAGATAAAAAGAATTACTTAATTTCCATATCTTTTTTCTTTATTGGAGCTTTGTTTTGGGGAGTTCACTTAACAACAGTAGATGGAATATTTGGCCCAGCCCTAGAAACAGATAATGGTCCATTTATGACCTTAATTAGATCTTTAATCATAATTTTCTGGATTATTGCAGCAATTTATCAAAATAAATTTATCAAAACACAAGATGAGCTTATGCACAGATACTATCTTTATTTGGGCGCATGGGGTGGTTTGGGATTTCTTAGTTTTGGCATGCTCTTTTCAATCCTTTCACCTTATTTAGGTTTTGAAATTGGGTTTTATGAATGCTTTATAGCCTGGGCGATTGGAAGCGGTATTGGCGGATATATATTCGACAGGAAATATCTTAAAGATGGAGAATAAATTAAAAGACCTGCGCCAAAAAAGGCAAGTAAGTCAAAATGCCTTAGCGGAAGCATTGTCTGTAAGTAGACAAACTATTAACTCAATTGAGAATGGTAAATTTGATCCGTCTTTGACTCTTGCAATAAAACTCACCAGATTTTTTGAAGTATCTCTTGATGAAATATTTATTTACAAAGATTAATTAGGTGTAAACCTTTCCAAATTTGTTGTCTATAAAATCATCCCAAGAAATGGATTCTTGTTTTATAAAACCTGTGGACTTAATTTTTCCATTTACATACATATCTAAAACGCTACACACCCCTGAGGCAGTAGTTCTTTGAATTGCACTAAACTTATCATCGCCATATATTTTCTTTAAATAGGTTTTCTCTTGAAGAATTCCGTCGATTTCTCCAATAACCTTTACATAAAAAACAATAACATCATTTGTTGTTCTGGGAACTTCTTTATCAAAAAGCTTTTCTAAAATATCTTTATTTTTCTTTAGATGAAGATCATTAAACAAAAACTTCATATGGTTTAAATGTCCAGGATACCTGATGGTCTTATATGATAGATTTTCAACTTTATCCTCATAAGTTTCACACATAGTCGCGCAGCCACCACTGGTATTGAATGCTTCATAAGACTCACCTTCTATGGTTAGCTTTTCAGCGCCTTCAAGAGGCATAACTTTTATTGATTTACCCTCATATATAGCATCAGCCTCATTGCAATATTCATTTATCAATCCGTTAGTCGACCAGCTCAAATAGTAACTCATTTCGTTATTGGTAAAACGAGGTAGCGCACCAACTCTCATCATTACCTCTTTTACATTATCAAATTGATTGATCATGCCAGCAGCACAAATATTAATTGCTCCTGGAGCCAATCCGCATTGAGGCATCATAATACTTTGAGAATCTATGCTTCTAATAAATTCAGTAGTCTCAACATCTTCAGTCAAATCAAAATATCCGATGCCCATCTCTGAGGCAACAGTTCCAATATTTTGATTTATGGCAAAAGGTCCTGCAGATATAACAGCATCCGTTCCTTTTAGAAATTCTCTAACTTGATCGATATCTCTTGCATCAAGACCTTCTGTTATATCTCCATGCTTTATTTCATAGTCGTCTTTTAATAACTGTTTTATGGCCCAGCCGATATTGCCTTTTCCAATTATGGCTATTTTAGCTTTCATCAAATTCTACTCCTTGGGCAAGCGGTAGCTCGCTACCATAATTAACAGTTGCCGTGACTCTTCTCATATAAGCTTTCCATGAATCTGAACCTGATTCTCTTCCGCCGCCTGTATCTTTCTCACCACCGAAAGCACCCCCAATTTCAGCGCCGCTTGTTCCAATGTTTACATTAGCAATTCCACAGTCGCTTCCTTCAGAACTTAAGAATAATTCTGATTCTCTAACATCATTAGTAAAGATAGAACTACTTAATCCTTGTTTTACATTATTTTGCATACAAATAGCATCTTTAAGTTCTGTAAATTTTTTGACGTATAAAATTGGTGCAAAAGTCTCTGCAAGCATCTCATCCTCAACTTTATTTACTTCAACTATGGCCGGCATTACATAGAATTCTTTTGGATCAGCAACCTCAAGCCTTTGACCGCCGTGAATTTTTACACTCTTTTCTTTAAGGGATGTAAGCACATTCTGCATATCATTAAAGCTTTTTTCAGAGATTAGTGGACCTAATTGAGAAGCTGTATCAGAAGGATCGCCAACTTTTAGGGTTGAATAATATGCATGAAGCTTCTCCATAAATTCTTCATATATGTCTTCATGAACAAAGGCTCTTCTTAGTGTTGTACATCTTTGTCCGGTTGTCCCTGCTGCCGAAAAAGTCACCCCTTTAACAGTCAAATCCAAATCAGCTGTTGGGCAAATAATTGCAGCATTATTACCACCCAGCTCTAATAATGTTCTACCCAATCTAGCTGATACTAATGGAGCCAATTCTTTACCCATTTGAGTACTTCCGGTAGCAGATATCAGAGGAATATTTGAATCTTTGCATAAAGCTATTGCTTCTTCATTACCACCATTAAGGATAAGTACTAATTCTTTGTGATCGCCTGCAACTTTATCCCATATTTTTTTAATAGCATCAGCGCATCCTGTTGCATGAGGGCTTGGTTTCCAAATAATACTGTTGCCGCATACAGAGGCTAAACAAAAATTCCAAGCAAACACAGCCATTGGAAAATTAAAAGCAGTTATACAGCCAACCACTCCAAGGGGCTGCCATAGTTCTTGCAATCTGTGATCGGGCCTTTCGCTTGGCATGGTTAACCCATAAAGTTGCCTGCTTAAACCAGTAGCGAAATCACACATATCAATTGCTTCTTGGACTTCCCCCTCTGCTTCGGAAACAATTTTTCTTGCTTCTTTTGTAATAACACTTGCTAAATCAGCTTTTTGATTTCTTAATTCATTTCCAAATTCTCTAATTATCTCTCCTCTTTTTGGTGCTGGTATGAGTCGCCATTTTTTTTGAGCCTCTTTTGAGGCATTAACTAATTCATCATGACTATTAAATTTCATTTATCTCTCCTTTTGAAATTTTAAATATCTGATAAACAGCAAAAATTCCAAAGATAACAACATATGACATGTAAAAATTTAGTACTAACGGATCTTCAATTGAACTAGCCAATGGATTGCTCGGCGGAACCCTCTTAAGCACTTCAACAGTGGTTGGTAACATACTAAAGAATACTGTTCCTGTTAAAGCTAATTGTTTTAAATAAATGCTTAAAGATCCAAAGATACTTCTTTTATGAAGAATATAAGCAAATAAAACAGCCAAAATAATTATTACAGAATTAAAATGAGCCATATTAAAGGCGCCAGTTGCTCTAAATATAAATAAAGAGGATGCTGAAGTTATTACAGTAGCAATCAAATAGAATTTTGCCAGTCCAGTATTTATATAAATAAATCTATCTCTAAATAAAAGATAAAGGCCTACTAAGATAGCTGGTATGCCAACAATAGTATGAAACCATCCCACATAGGTAATTCCACCAATCATATTTATACCTCCCCAATGTATATATATATTTCAGATATATTTTACTCTATTTAAGACAAAAGATATTTTTGTAATAACCTTACTTTTTCATCGCCCCCAAAATAATCTATTTCTTCTGCGTCGAAGGTGTTGATGCTAGTAATTAAGTTTTGTTTTTGTTCGGGGTAACTATGAATTAATGAAAGTGGTTGAAACATAACATTGATAGTAAATAATGAATAATCTTCATGAAATCTGCACAATGTTTCTTTCTCAGATCTTATAAACCATTGTGCTGGATCATTAAACAATGAATCTTCTTCAACAAGATGAAATCTTTCTGTGTCCCCATGAATTAACCAATTTTGCCTTGCAAATGGCTTCATGAGCGGAGCTTGTTTTATGAATGTAGAAATTCTATCGCCAATTTTTTCATTGAGTGTTGTTACAGGATGATGGATTTCTCTTAACGGCTTTCCTATTTTTGACTTAACATTCCAATAACTCGGTGAGCAAATACTGGCAGCCAAAAGCTCTTGATCTCCTTTTGCTCTGATTAGGCATAAATCATCTTGAATGAGTAAGCTCATATCAGCAATTAAATCATTATAAATTGATTCTTTTAAGTTAAATTTCTCACTTAAAATTTCTTGTGCTTCAATGGAATCGCTTGTTACAGCAACAACATCATTATATTTGTTATCTAGTAATTCTTTCTTATGTGAGTAAAGATTGGGTCCAATTTTTCTATTCAGCCATTCATCTTTAAATATTGGCTTAAGTCCTAACCTATATTTTTGTTTGCCGTCTCCCCAGGGAGGGTTCTCCCAAAAGAAATGGTCAACATCTAGCATTTAAACTTTTTCAGTTTCATGCTCCTGCGGAGATCTGAAGATTGGCCAAAATAATTGAGTTAGCGCAGATACTTCTGATAAGTTTTCAACTCCAACTTCTTTTGGATATTCCCTTGTTATCTTTGCAGTGCCAAAAATCACATCCCACAAAAATAATAAATTACCGTAGTTGCCTTTGTAATGAGTATTCTCATCAGTTAAGTGCTTTCCATGATGCATCCAGTGGGTTGAAGGTGTAGATATAGTTCTTTCAAGGACCCACATAATTGGGCTCATCCATTTAATCTCATAAAGTTTTTTATCCCATCTTAAATCTGTATGAGCTCCATATATTACAGCTTGCTTTATTACGATATAAAAAGCATAAACCCATCCTGATCCTAAATAAAAAAGGGCTCCTGCAAACCAAAGTCCTGGCATTAATATGTAATATAAAAGAGCATTCCTGTAAACAATTCTAATAGACATGTACTCAGAGTCATGATGCGCTCTATGAAGGTTGTATAAAACTGGGACATTGTGGCAAGTTCTATGCCACCAGTATTGCGTTAAATCATCAAAAATTAGAAGCAAGCCAAATATTGCAAGAAATCCCCATTCAGAAATTAGGCCTTTGGTGGTTGGAAAAAAAGTTTCAGTTAACCCATAGCCAAAACCAAAAACCAATGGAAGCACAAGAAAATTTAATTGAAAAAAACCAAATAATTCAACCACTCCATCTTTTGGCCTTTGGTTATGTTTACTGAAGAAATTTGTGTATATGATTTCTAAAAGCACAAGGCCAAAGAATAGCCCCAAAATAACTATTTGATATGTTTCCATTAGATTTTAAAAAATTTTATGCTTGCCCTGAAGTATTTCTAAGTACATCTTATGATCACCAATAAAACTCCAAAAAGGATACTTAAAAGTTGCTGGTTTATTTTTTTCAACAAAAAAATGACCTATCCATGCAAACCCATATCCAGCTAATAATGAATACAGTAAATACATTAAATCAAAAGTCATGAAGAACCTGATGTAAAGATAAATGGCTATAGTGGTTCCAATAAAATGTAATAATTTTGTTGTTTTGTTGCTATGCTCGCTTAAATAGTAAGGATAAAAATCTTTAAAATTTGTGTATCTTTCCATATTAGTCCCCCAAGTGAACTATAAAGATAACCTTAATTTATCTTAGAAACAATATTAAAGACTATTCAAAGATGCTAATTAGTTTTTCAATTTTAAGCAGGCGCTGCCTTCTGGCAGCGCTTCTTTTTTATTTAGGTGCTGCCTCTGGTTGGTAATCGTAATAACCATTAACTGGAATCATAAGGTGAACATAAGGCGTACCCTTGAACATCACATATGGAGCTCCTGTAGTATAGTCAGTAGATTGGCCATCCATTGAAGACGGATCTTTTGGCATCAACATTAAATGGGCACCGGATTCAATAAAATGCTTATGTCCTGCATCTTTTTGTCCATCAGTGTAAGGCTTAAAATTATCTACGCCCAAATCACCATGGAGCATCCAAATCCAACCATCTCCATCTAATTCTGGCTTAGTATTGGATTTGTAAGCATTCGCCCAGGCAACAGCATTCTTATCTGAGCATGCAGCTGCAGATTCATGCGGGTCCTTAAAGCCATCTTTTGGCATAGGCATAAAAGGCTCGCACCTCCACCCATTTGTGCCCTCTCTCAATACTTTTCCTGAAGCCCCAATAACAGTAGCATGGTCTCCAATAAATGCAGGTGCAGCTGAAGTGTAAGCTTTTATCTCCCAGTCCTCTGAATTACCCATGCCGCCATGACTATGAGATCCATGATCTCCAGCGGTTAGGCTGATTGAAGTAAATAAAAATAATACTCCTAATAATTTATTTTTCATGATTCCCCCCATGTATTTAAATTACTTTCAATATAGTTATAACATCTTGTGTGGTCTAATAAAAATATAAAATTTATATTTATTATTTAACTACTCTACTGAGAGTAATGCCTTAATAAGGTTGGACTCTATTAGATTTTTAGAAAGACACTTTCTGTATGGCTCAGCTCCGTATGCTGGTGTTCCGACTAAAATTAATTTGGATTCATTCGTTGCAAAATCCCATCTTGTCCCCGTTTCAATAGATGTAAATTGATAATTTGAAATGATTTCTATTTCTGAAGAATTATTAAACGGGATTGCTTCAATAGTTGTTTCAATGGTCAATGATGATTCAAAAATTCTTTCGATATAATTGACATACAGTTCGTCATTCATTTTTCCACAATCTATATAGTCTTGAATATTTTTTGGATTAATTACAAAGGATACTTTTTTATTACTTTTATCAAAATTAATCTGTTGATTATCTAAAAAATTAATCTTTGATGCCCTTGACCAGAACTCATTTACTTCAAGATTTATATAAAACTTGTTATTAAAAAATTCTTTTTGAGCAGGAGGTATGTATTTGTTTTCTTGAGGCGGCTCCTGACATGAAAATACTAATATAGTGCAGATGATTAAATATATTTTTGGCATTTTTAATCAATACTTTTTGCTATAGCTCTAAACATGGCCACATGAGATGCCTTTGAATATTCTTTTTCAGCAGTAAATCTATGATTTGATGAGGTTTTTGCAATTACAACATTTTTTAAAGGGTCTATGTATATATATTGGTTATAAACTCCTGAAGCCGTGTAGTCTGTATCAGGAAACCCGGGTACCCACCACTGTAATCCATACCCCCACGGAGAAGATGAAAGATCGTGTTCTCCTGGTATCAAATGTGGGGCATCTGTTTGATGTGATGCATCGACCCAGCTTGATGGAACAATATTTTCTCCATTCCATTGGCCTCTGTTTGCATATAAAAGTCCAAACTTTGCGTAATCTCTTAAGGTTGCATTAAGGCCGCCGAGAGCCATTTCAACACCGTCATTATCAACAATAAAATAGGCCTCATCTTCCATTCCAATTTTATTCCAAAGCTTTTCGTACAAGTAGTCTTTTAGTGACATAGCCGTCACTTCAGCTAGCAAGAAACCCAAGATTTGTGTATCAATGCTTACATAATGGTGAAAAGTTCCTGGTTCCTTCTCTCTTTCAAGGGTTTTAGCAAAACCTCTAAAAGAAGAACCTTTAGCAATGGTTCTTCCAAACCTATTTATATCAGAGTTTGGATCAGCGTAATCTTCATTCCATTTAACTCCTGAAGACATCTGTAATATATCTTTAATGCGCACGCCCTCATACCCAGTCCCATTAAAGTCTGGTAAATATTTTGTGATTGGATCTTCAATGCTATCTATTAATCCATCTTGATGAGCTATCCCCACCAAAGCAGAGACAAATGATTTAGTTACTGAAAAGGCTATATGTTGGCTTGTTGGACTATTACCATTCCAATAATTTTCATATAGCAAATTACCGTTGTGCAAAACCATAAGTCCATCTGTTTTAAAATGTGATAAACCTTCCTCAAGGCTCCTCTCTTCTCCTTCAAAATAGTAAGTAGCTGGAAGATCAAAATCCCGTCTTGGAAAAGAATGGGGATTATTAGAAGATGGTATAGGCTCTGAAACTTGAAATATTTTATCTATGTTAATAAAGTTGCTTGCGATTTTGTCTTCGTTATATAAGTTTGCAAGCTTATAAAGTCTAGCAACTTTCGGTCCATAAAAAGCTGCGAGAATAACTAGCAGAATGGAAATGCAAATAAGAACTGTTTTGGTCATTTGTTTAAATTATTCCAAGTCTAGACAAGATAATAATCGCCCTATTCTCTTGGGAGTCTGAACATGGTGCAGACTTTATTTCCTGAAGGGTCAAGCAAATATGCCAAATACATTTTTACTCCTCCACCCTCTCGAACTCCAGGTGGCTCACATAATTCTGGGTCTAGGCCCCCTAATTTTTTTCCTGCCTCATACCATTCATTAACCATTTCTTCACTTGATGCATTAAAACCTATCGTCGCACCATTACCATGAGATGCTTCCTTATTATTTATAGGCTGAGAAATAATGAAGCTATTTTGATTATTTACAAAATATATATATCTTGTATGGCCATCATGGTTTAAAGATAGTTTTCCTGGTCTTGCGCCTAAGACACAAAGAGTAGCATCATAAAAAGCTTTAGACTCTTCAATATCGTTAGCACCTAACATTACATGACTAAACATATAAATCTCCCCAATTAATTTTTATTAAATAATACTACGTCTTTAGCAATAATTTCACAATTCCAATCTCTTTGTTTAGCTATAACCTCAAAAGTTTTTTCAGCATAAAATACAACATGGGTTGGGTCTCTTCTGTAGTGCCATGAATCAAAAGCATCATGAGACGTCAAAAAGCATGTCATCACACCAAGCCATCCGTCTTTTTTAAGCAATGTATTTATTAGGTCAAATTCTTTTTTGGGATTAAAGAAATGTTCAGCTGTTTCAGTGCACGTTATAAAGTCATATGTTTTAGAGAAGATTTCTTTGTTGGGGTAAAAGAATGGATCGTATAGATCTATTAGATATTTATTCTTTTTAAATATATCTGCTAAAGCTGGCCCATGACCACAACCAAAATCTAAACCCTTTGCATTTGGATTAATTTTATCCATCAAAGGACTCGAAAGTTTAGACAAAAAATTCCTATAGCCTTCATCTTCAATAATATTCTCATGCTCTAAATATCTTTTCTTTTCAGAGTCTTTGTCTATATGATGTTTTTTGTCTAAAAACGTGGCCCCGCATGAATTACAGTGCCAGTAATTTAAACTATCAGATGTCTGGAATGACTCGATTAGATTACTACTACATACTATACAATCTTGGATATTCATTTATAACTTTGGTGCTTTAACGAATTAAATAGGCTCTCAAAAGAGTTGTTTTTTTATCATATAATCTTACATCCAATCATGCCAAAAAATACTTTTTAATAAATGAAAGACTCCAGTGTCAAAGATGAGCTAAAAATTTTTGATCAGACATTAGATCAAATTCTTGAGCTACTAGATTCTGATACTCAACAATTCATTTACCTCACAGGAGCAGCTGGAACTGGTAAAACCACACTAATTGAAAGAGTCCTTGATGAAAATAATCTCAAAAAGATGGTTGTAGCTCCAACCGGGGTTGCAGCACTTAATATTGGAGGAAGTACAATTAATTCTGCTTTTAGAATAGGCTTTGATATTTTCCCTCAAATTCAAGAATCTAATGACCCAAGATTTAAAAAATTACTTAAAAAACTAGAGTTACTTATTATTGATGAAATCTCTATGGTTAGGGCTCCAATGCTTGATGCTATATCCGAAACTTTGAAACTACATAGAAGCTCTTCAGAACCCTTTGGCGGCATTCATGTTTTGGCATGTGGAGATCTTTTTCAACTTCCTCCGGTAGTAAAAGATAATGAGATTGATGCTATTGATGAAAAATATGAGTCTGTATATTTTTTTAGCTCCAATAGCTTTAAAGAAATAGAGGCTCCAGCTTTTTTTGAGCTCACATATTCTTTTAGGCAAAGTGAGGATGAAGACTTTTATTCTTTACTGAACAATATTCGATTAGGTGAGAATCTTTCAGAAACTATAAATAAAATAAATAGGAGATGCTTTAATCCAGAGTTTGAAAATGAATCTTCATTAATAATCACAACCAGAAAGTATAGGGCCGACCAAATTAATGAGGCAATGCTGAACGAAATAGATGGCCCTGCTACCTCTGCAAAATCTGAAGAGCTTGGAGAGCTTAATGATAATGATCTTCCTGCGCCAAGAAATCTTAGAATAAAAAAGGATGCAAAAGTGATGTTTATTAAAAATGATAGTGAGGGAAGATGGGTAAACGGAACTATTGGGGTGGTCACAAACTGTTCTGATAAAAAAGGTCGGTTTTTAAGGGTACAAGTTGGGGATGAAATATTTAAGGTTAAAAGAGAAGAGTGGAATAAAATTAAATATGTATACGACGAATATAATGATGAGATGGAAGAAGAAATAGTTTCATCTTTTAAACAATTCCCATTAAAGCTTGGCTGGGCTGTAACTATTCACAAGGCGCAAGGCTTAACTTTAGAAAGTTGCTCCATTGATCTTGGTAATGGTGCTTTTGCTACGGGTCAGACATACGTAGCTTTAAGTAGATGCAAAACTCTTAATTCAGTTAATTTATATCAAGAACTTAAAGTAAGAGACGCATTAGTTGACGCAGCAATAAAAGATTTTCATAAAGAAAACTTTAATTCTTCGACTTAATTCTCCTTAAGTAAAGAATTCCAAATAACATGGTATAGATAATGGCTTTAGTTTTTCCGTGAGGAGATTTTGCAATAAGATTTTTATATACAAAGCATTCTATAAAATGGATAAAAAACCAAGCAAAAACCAGGTAGGTAAAAATTTCCATCTCTAATTTTCTGGACTTTTGTCTTCAGCGAATTCTTTTTTCTTTTCCAAGCTGACTTTGTCCTTAAGGCTCATAATATATGCAGCTGCAGCCAAAATAAGAACGGCACTTGCTTCCCCTATTAGCATGAGGGCATCCATCTCTTTTCCTTGCATGATAATAAGTCTACATAGTGCGGTTATAGCAATAATTATCGGTAATGTTACAGGTATTCTATTAGTGCTATAAAAAGCCCCTACCATACCTATAATTTCTACATAAATAAAAAGCAAAAATAAATCTGCTAATAATATTTCTCTTGCCTCATACATTTCAAAGAGATATTGAGCAGCGGCAATACACGTTGCAATTCCTATAATTGCTAAAAGAACTTTTTCACTTGTAACAGTGGTCCAGTGAAGATTTTTATCAGAAAAAGGTAATTTAAGTTTCATGCTATTTAGAATACTTAAACTTTATATACTAGTCTAGTTTCAAATTAATTAAACAGGCTCTGCTTCTAAAAGGATGGACAGCGGTAATTGAAAGGCCCCTCTTTTTATTGACCATGACTTTTCAACATCTTCTATCATTAAATTGCCATATAGATGAGCAAAAAAACCCTTTCGCTTGGTGCCTGCATCAGTCGGTTCGTATTTCAAATAAGATTCAATTTTTTTCATTTTAGGCAGAAGCAATATAACTTCTTCATGATCAGAAAAGTATAACTCTAAACTTGCCGCTAATTGATTGGCGTTTGAAAAATGAATAAAGCCATCTTTTTTATCTAAATCTGTATTTATATATCCTAATTGTTGAGCTTCGTCCCACTCTCTAATACTTAAGATTTTATAAACGTTTTGATTTTTCATTTCTTATCATTGTATACATAAAAATGAGCGTGTTAAAAAATACTGAAATATGCCAAAATCAAAAAAAAATAAAATTATTATTATGAATTTTAAAGAATTTGCTGAATCAAGAAAAAGTGTAAGAGGCTTCTTAGATAAACCTGTCCCAAAAGAGTTGGTTGATGAAATTATTGATGCTGCCAAATGGGCTCCAACTTCATATAACACTCAAACATGGCATATTCATGCAGTTGCTGGTGATGTTTTAAATAAAATAAGGGAGGGCAACATTGAAGAAACAATGGCTGGTAAGCCTCATGTCAGAGACTTTCCTTATAAAGAAGAATACGAGGGTGTTCATAGAAAAAATCAAATCGATGTTGCTATCCAGCTTTTCGAGGCCATGGGAATTGAAAGAGATGATAAAGAAAAACGTATGGATTGGATGTTGAGAGGCTTTAGACAATTTGATGCACCGGTCTCATTAGTACTTACTTATGATAAATATTTAGAACCAGCAGCAATCAGTCAATTTGGTCTGGGATCATTAGCTTATGGAATTGTCTTAGCTGCATGGGAGAGAGGAATAGGTTGTGTTATTAATGGCCAAGGAATTATGCAATCTCATGTTGTTCGAGAGCACGCTCAAATACCTGACGATCAAAATATAATGATTTGTATAGCTATGGGTTATCCTGACGATGACTTCCCGGCAAACCACGTCCGCTCAGTGAGAGCTGATAATAGTGATTTTGTAAAATATGTAGGTTTTGAAGACAACTAAGATTCATCTAAAACTTTTCTAAGTCCGCTTATTGAAATCAACATTCCTTGGTGAATAGCATCTGCAAATATCTCTGGGTCAATTTCAGTTGTCCAGTCTAGCAAACACTTATTGTCAGTTACTTCTGAAATATTAATAGTTGCCAGATGATGGTTTATTGGTGCCATCGTCTCTACTGCGGAATATTGAAGCTCCATAGACTCATTGTCTAACTTAATAATACGCTCTTTAATTTTTCCCATTCCTGACATCTCAAACACTCTGCAGTCACCTTCCATCTCAATATTATCAACAGTATCTATCCAGTCGCAGCGAGTTACATCAGATAGGATTTCCCATAAATTACTAGCTGCTGAATTAAATACAGCCTCTTCCTTTAAAGTCTTCAAAACATCTCCTTGCTTCTAGTGTTAGGCGGACCAAAAAATAAATGCAAAGCCTGTGAAATACTTTTTGATTGTTTGATGTCATTCATAATTGCTTTCCATCCCATGAACGTTATTGTCACTGGGTTAAATGTATTTACATTCTTAACTAACCCATAAGTAACTGGTTCTTTTTCAGGTTCGAAGGTTCCAAACATTTTGTCCCAAATTATTAAAAGATTTCCATAGTTTTTATCTATGTATTGCTCATTAGATCCGTGATGAACTCTGTGATGTGAGGGGGTATTAAAAATCCATTCTAAAGGTCCAAGTTTATCAATAATTTGAGTATGTCCAACAATCCCCCAAAGAGTACTTATAACTCCTGCAACTGCAATAATTGTTGGGTCTAGTCCAATCAAAGGTAACATAATAAAAAAAGGTATTTTTGAAATAGGCCCAAACCATGCTTGCCTAAAAGATACTGCAAAGTTCATCTCCTCGCTTGAGTGATGACTCATATGAATTGCCCATAGAAATCTCACTCTATGTGACATTCGATGATAAATATAAAAAACAAAATCTATTAAGACAAAAGTCAGCATCCAGTTAGCCCATAAAGGCATGCTTTGGGATATATCAAAAAGCTTGAATTGGAAAATATAAAAATGAAGGGCTAACGTTAAACCTTTAAAGGCATAAACCATTGCAATATTGCCTAGGAGCAAGCCAATAGTACATAAAGTATCGCCTTTTTTATAATAAGATTTTTTATCCCAACTAGAAGCCAAAACTTCAACCAATATCATAAAGAGAACTATAGGCACTCCTACTGCGTATACCTGGTTATAAGTTATATCTGTCATGTATGTTGTATCAACAAGGTTGGTACATTGTGTGTATGTGACTTTATGGTCGCGACCATCGTATTTTCTTTAATGCCTTTTTTTATTGGCGTAATTTCTATCCCTGCTTTTTCAAGTCTCTTGTGCGCTTCTTCAATGTTATCAACCTCCCATGATAGGCCCCATAATGAATCTTTTGGCTCCTCATCATTTTTCTTTTCTATGACCTCAATTGTTGTTTTATTTAAACGAAAAAACAGCATTCTGCTTTTCCATTCATCAACAAATTTATCCAAGGCAAGTCTGATATTAAAAATATCTTTATAGACATTGATAAATCCATCTGCATCATTTGTATTTATTACAACATGATCTAACTTATTAACCATTGAGGATTCAAATCTATCTACTGTTGGCAAGGTTCCTTCAGTATGTTCAATCAAAAAAGAAAAAATTCCTCTAGTCAGCTCTGGTGGTAAAAATAAATTCTTCCACTTTCTAGTTTTATTATCCTTAAAATTAGCGCCCTCTCCATATGAAATATCTCCTAAGAGAAAGCCTTTGTCTGATAGTTTTTGATGTGTTTCTTTTAAATTATCTGTTCCAAAAACTATTCCTATTAAGCCTTCTCCCGTTTCTTGAAGAGCATGATTAACTAGCATCGCTCCTAAGCCATCGCCTTTTGCAGCGAGAAGTTCAAAATAGGTATTATTGAAATTAAATAAGGAGTTTTCAGTACCGTATTCTGCATGCTCACCTCTCCATACAGGTTCTGATCCAAAAATTTTAGAATAATTTTTTTCGGCAATACTAATATCTGAAACAGCAACTATTAGATGATCAATTGTATTAACCATAATTAATCTTCGTGGTTTTTAACTTCTTTTTTAATAATTTTGATTTGGACATCCATATCCTCAAGATTTTCAAAATCTAACTCTTCTAGAACATCTATATCTTTTAAAACATCTAAATCTTTTAAATCGTCTATTGATTTAAATTCTGTATCAACAATATCTGATTTTATTATCATGTGTTTTTTGTTGGTATGTTTTCCATCTGGCTTTATAAAGTCATCTAAAAGTATTGCTCCTCCAATCAGAGAGCCTAATATTGCTGCTTGAATATATTTCTCATTCATAAATTTTCTCCTTATATTTTCAATTTAATTTTTAAACTAGACCTTTCTTAAAGCCTCTGTTAAATCAGCATCGTCAAAATTTTTCAAGTAATCTAAAGACTTAAGATTATTTTCTAGTTGTGTCATATCAGACGCTCCAAGGATTACAGTAGAAACATTTTTATTTAACAAACACCATGCTATGGCTAGCTTTGTGGGGTCTAAGTTATATTTTTTTGTTATTTCGATATATTTTGATACCCTGTTCATTCTTTCTTGGCCCCTGTCAGATTCGATCATATGTTTTCTTAGCCACTCATATCCTTTTAGAGAGGCCCTTGATCCATCAGGAACACCCTCTAAATATTTTCCAGTTAATGCTCCAGATGCAAGTGGAGACCATGTGGTTGTTCCCATTTTATATTTTTCAAATATAGGATTATATTCAACCTCAAACCTCTGCCTGTCCAATAAATTGTATTGGGGTTGTTCCATAGTTGGAGGCGTCAAATTATTTGCTAATGCAAATTCATAAGCTTCTTTAATTTCTTCTGCTGTCCATTCAGATGTTCCCCAATATAAAATTTTTCCTTGGGTTATTAAGTTATGCATAGCCCAAACAGTTTCTTCAATAGGCGTATCGGGGTCTGCTCTATGACAAAAATATAAATCTAAATAATCTACCTGCAATCTTTGAAGAGCCTGGTTGCATGCCTCTGTTACATGTTTTCTACTTAAGCCCATTTGAGTTGGAAGTGGATTATCGTTAGCTCCAAAGAAAACTTTTGAACTTACACAATAGGAGTCTCTTGATCTTCCAAGGCTTTTAAGAGCCTCTCCCATTACACTTTCTGACATACCTCTTTCATAACCTTCTGCATTGTCAAAAAAATTTACTCCAGCATCTAGGCACATTCCAAACATTCTTTCTGCAAGCTTAGAATCTACTTGCTTGTGAAAAGTTACCCAAGAACCAAATGAAAGAGCAGAAACTTTTAGGCCTGACTTTCCAAGATTTCTATATTGCATATCAATACCTATGGCTTTTTAAATAAAAGGGTCATTCTGTCACTTTCCCCGATTGATAAATATTTATTCCTATTAACATCTTTAAGCCTAAGGTTTGGAGGCAGTGTCCAGACACCCCTTGGATGATCTTTGGTGTCTTTTGGGTTGGCATTTATTTCTGATTTTGCAACAAGGACAAATCCATGTTTTTTAGCAATTGTAATCGCATGCTCTTCAGTTACATAGCCACTTTTTTTCATATCATCTATAGATGTTCCTGGATCGGCTCTATGTTCTACAACTCCAAAAACACCGCCAGGCTTTAGGGCCTTGAAACTATTTGCAAATATGGAATCCATTTGTGGGCCCAGCCAATTATGCAGGTTTCTAAAAGTTATAACTGCATCTACAGAATTTTCTTCAGCAAGATTGGAGCTTAAATCTACTATTTCTACATTTGAATACATTGGGCTAGATGCTATTTTCTTTTCAAAGTTTGCTCTGCCTCTTTTAAAATACGCAACCTCGGAATCTTTATCAAAATGTGCAGCAATCAATATTCCTGGTTCATGCAGATAATTTGATAAAATTTCTGTATACCAGCCCCCTCCAGGAGACAACTCCACAACTCTCATATCAGGTTTTATTTGAAAAAAAGTTAGTGTTTCAGCAGGATTTCTATATTCATCACGCACAACATTTTTAGGGCTTCTGTCGTCACTTTGAATTGCTGCCATAAGATCATGTGCTGAACTAAAAGATGAAAAAGAAAATAAAAAACTTAAAGATAACAAACTTATTAATTTACTCATTCTTTAATTCTAAACTTAATTTGGAATTTTTGAAAAATAATTAATTGTAACCTTTACTTCTCATAAAAAAGATGATAAGTTTGCGTTACATTTTTTAGGAGAGATATATGATAAGTCAAAAAAATAACATAATTATGAATTTAGGTTTAGGAATAAGTTTTGTTGGTATTGCTCTATATGATCCATTGGGATTGTTGTTTACAGGCATGGGATTGATATTTATTGGAATTGGTCTAACTTGCATATATTTTGGTTACAGGCAATTGAATGAAGTCGAGATAATTAATAATGCTGTTGAAAGCTTTGAAAAAAATAGGAGAAAGTAATGAGTCCAGAAATAGTAATACCATCATTGGGAATGCTGACAGGAATAATAATTCCGGTTGCAGTTTTTGTGTGGTTGTATTTAGAAAGCAAAGATAAGAATAAAACAATTTTAGAGATATCTAAAAACATAGACGATCCATCAAAGCTTGAAGATTTAGTAGCCTTGCTTGATGAAAGAAAAAAACAGCCGATTGACTATAGAAGAAGTGGTGTTGTTACACTATTTGTTGGAATTGGTCTTTTCCTTTTTGGTGTGTTCTTTTTGGGTAACATCTTAAAGGGTGTTGGAGCTTTAGTTGGTACTATAGGCATTGGTCAAATTATTGCTGGTTACCTCTATCCTAATACAAGTGAAGAATTAACAAACGCTGTTGAAGATTTTGAAAAGAAATAGTTTTGGGAAAAAATCATAAAAAACTTATTAATAATCTTGAGCAGCTGAGAAAAAAAGCTGGATTAACTCAAAGTGATTTATCTGAGAGCGCAGAGGTTTCAAGAAAAAGTATCAATGCAATAGAAAATGGGATCTATGTGCCCTCCACTGTTCTTGCATTAAAGATTGCAGAAACCTTGGGATGCAAAGTAGAGGATATTTTTAAACTACCCAAATAATTTTTTAAAAGGAAAGTTTCATGAAGAAATTAGCATTATTGTTTATTACATGCATATCAATATCATCCTGTGTTAGCGTTGAAAGGCCATCCAATACAACCAATTACTATGAATATAATATGACGTTTGAACAGGCCTGTATTTTAAAAAACCACTATCAAAATCAAGGCGAAAATGTGCCATCATCTGTTCAGGCCGTTATAGATGACAGTGAATCAGCTTGTAAGTAAACTAAAATGCTAGCGAGGAGACTAAATGAAAGACAAGGAAAAAAATGCTAATAATTCTGGTAACTGGATCGCTGTTGGCGTTGCACTTGGCGCTGTTGTTTTTGCTTTAACTAAAGAGCCTGTCTGGATAGTGGTCGGAGTAGCTATTGGCGCTGCAATTGATTGGACTTATAGAAAAAAATAATCAATACCCATTTATGCTGAGCAGACCGGAAGCAGATTTGGCAGCTGGTAATTATGTTTTTCTGATTCTGAAATATCTTGCATATCGATAGTTAAATTAAATTTTTCATCAAATGAGCTTGGCTCATAAACAGTTACTTCAGAAAAAACTTCCCTGTAGCGATCAAAATAGTCTACCCCAGTCTCTCGTATGATCCTTTTATTTCGTGGTCTTTCTTCAAAATCAATAGTTTTATCATGAAGCATGGGAACGGGTAAAAATGCTAAGCCTCCTGGCCTTAGTACTCTTTTTATTTCTTGTATGGCTCGCCTATCATTTTTTACATACTCTAAAACATGTGAAGCAAAAACCAAATCAAAAGAATTATCTGGATAGGGTATGCTTTGAATATCAAACTGGTGATCTACATCCTCCCGATATAAATCAGAAGAAATATAGCTCTTATATTTTTCTTTAAAAATCTTTCTTAAAAAGTTTTCAGGAGAAACATGAAGGACGTCTGTTTCAGATGCTTTTTTGTCATCATATATTCGATT
>CACDVW010000002.1 GCA_902556355.1 uncultured SAR86 cluster bacterium | reverse complement strand
TGACCAATCAGAATCATTTGATTCATTCATATTTTTATCAGAGTAGTTTAATTGAATTATTTTAAGTATATCTTCACGAAGATCCTCATAACCTAGAGCTTTATAAGATTTTTCTAGAACTTTGAGAGCTCTAAAATTTTCACTAGAGTTAGGTATATTCTCAATAACATATTTTGCTCTTCGAACAGCTGCTACATGAGCATCGATTGATTGATAATAATCTGCTGCTGCAAGTTCATTTCTTGCAATCATATTCCTTAAATAAATATTCCTTTGTTTTGCATATGATGCATATTGACTATCAGGAAATCTTGTTAAAAATTCGGTCAATTCAGAAAAAGACTGTTTTGCACCAGAAATATCTCTATTTGATAGATCAGTTTCGGTAATTCTTACCATTAAACTTTCATCCCTGGTATAACTTGAAAGTCCTTTCATGAAATATGCATAATCTATGTTTGGGTGTCTTGGATAAAGCCTTATAAATTTTTCAGCTGCTGCATGAGATGCAACACTGTCAGAATTCATGAAATTAGCATAAATTAATTCAACTTGAGCTTGTTCGGCATATTTTCCGAATGGGTACATTGTTTCAATTGCTTCAAGAGATTCAATAGCTCCAAAAAAATTATTTGATGCCATACGTCTCTGTGCCTGGTCATAATATATTTTTTCAGGTTGCTCAATTTCAGGCCCATCAGAATTACAACTAACCATGAAGAAAGCTACAATGGACAAACAAAATATGAATTTAAATTTATTTATATGTTTCATGATTTGCATATTTTACCTGCATAATTGTAATTAAGGTTTTTAAAACAGGTATTTAGATTAAATTTTTTTAAAAAAGTTCGCATGACAGCAATAAAAAATGTTCCTAAAAGTTTAGCAAATAATAGACTTGATAAGGTTGCTGCATCATTATTTCCTGATTTTTCTAGAACTCAGATTAAAAAATGGATTTTAGAGGGAAGAATTTTAATCAATGGCGATCTTTCAAAGCCAAAAGATATGACTCAAGAAAACGATGAGATAGAAATAAATCCAATCGAGGAAAAAAAGGTTTCATGGGATAAAGAGGATATTCATTTTGATGTTATATATGATTGTGATGATTACATCATAGTTAATAAAAATCCCGGATTAATTATGCATCCTGGATCTGGCTGTTATGACGGGACTTTAGCGAACGGATTAATTTTTAAGTATCCTGAATTAGTGAATCTTCCCAGAAGTGGAATTGTGCATAGGTTGGACAAGGATACATCTGGAGTATTGTTGGTTGCTAGAACTGAAAAATTCAGAAATTACTTTATCCAACAAATGCAAGAACGCAATGTTAAAAAAGAATATATTGCAGTAGTGGTAGGATCAACATTAGGAAGCTTTTCAATAGAAGATCCTATTGGTAGGGATAAATTTAATAGAACAAAGATGTCAATTAGAGCTGATGGAAAAGAGGCAAGGACATTCATAAAATTAAATGAAAGAATTAATAATTATTCGGTCTTAGATGTATCAATTGAAACAGGTCGCACGCATCAAATTAGAGTTCATTTATCATCAAAAAAGCTACCCATAGTTGGAGACAAAACATATGACCCTGCAAAATCAGTTGCTAAAGAATCTTCACCTGAATTAGTAGAAATAATTAGGTCATTTCCTAGACAAGCTCTGCATGCAAAATTGTTGTCTTTTGAATGCCCAGAAACTAAAAAGCAAATTTCTTATGAAGCTGCTATTCCCATGGATATTAATAATCTTATATTAGATATAAAAAAACATTCCTAAATATAGAAGAAAAACTTGTTTTTTAACTTGTAAAATAATATAAACCCTATTCTTATTTGTTTTATGGGTACTAAATTGAAATTATCTGGTGCAGACATGCTTATGCACGCGCTTCATGACGAGGGTGTGGAGCTTATATTTGGCTATCCAGGTGGAGCAGCTCTGCATATTTATGATGCTATATTCAGACAAGACAAAATAGAGCACATTCTTGTTAGACATGAACAAGGAGCTACTCATGCAGCTGATGGTTATGCAAGGTCAACTGGAAAACCTGGAGTTGTGTTAGTTACTTCTGGACCAGGAGCAACTAATGCCATAACCGGTATTGCAACTGCATTTATGGACTCTATTCCTATGGTGGTAATTTCTGGACAAGTAGCCAGTCATCTCATTGGAACTGATGCATTTCAAGAAACAGATATGATTGGTATTTCTAGGCCAGTTGTGAAACATAGTTATTGTGTCTTTGATGCAAATGAAATACCTAAGATTGTAAAAGAAGCTTTTCATGTTGCTACTTCAGGTAGACCAGGTCCAGTTGTTATAGACATTCCTAAAGATATGACAGCTCCAGACAATTTATTTGAATATGAGTATCCAAAAAAAGCGAATATTAGATCTTACAACCCGCCTATAGAACCAGATGAAAATCAAATAGAAAGAGCTGTTACTGAATTAATGAATGCTAAAAGACCAGTTATATATGCTGGAGGTGGAGCAATAGCTAGTAATGCCGAAGAGGAATTATTTAGGCTTAATGAAATTTTAGATGCTCCGGTAACAAATACTTTAATGGGTCTCGGAATATATCCTGCAACTCATCATCGTTTTTTAGGAATGTTGGGGATGCATGGAACTTATCAAGCAAACATGGCAATGCACAACGCTGATTTGATAATTGCAATTGGAGCAAGATTCGATGACCGTATAACTAATAATCCATCAAAATTCTCACCTGGTGCCAAAGTAATCCATTTCGATGTAGACCACTCTTCAGTTTCAAAAATAATTGAAGCAAATATTGCAGTTTTTGGACAAGTAAAAAATTCTTTGTCTGCAATAATCAAGTTACTTGAAACAAAACTAGATCAATACAACAAAGACACTCTTCAGCCGTGGCACGACCAGATTAAAAATTGGAAATCATCTCATGGTCTAAATTATGAATTATATAAGGATGAATCAGATGAAAATCCTATTCTGCCTCAAGCAGTAGTGCAGCATGTTTATAATATTACAGAAGGCAAAGCTTATGTAACTTCAGATGTAGGACAACATCAAATGTTTGCTGCTCAATACTACCATTTTGATGAACCTAGAAAGTGGATAAATTCAGGTAGCATGGGCACTATGGGATTTGGCTTACCGGCGGCCATGGGAGTGAAATTTGCCTTTCCAAATGAGGAAGTCCTATGTATTACCGGTGAAGGAAGTATTCAAATGTGTATTCAAGAACTGTCTACATGCCTTCAATATAATCTGCCAATCAAAATCATAAATATTAATAATGAAGCTCTTGGTATGGTAAAGCAGTGGCAAGATATGAATTATGGAGGTAGACATTCACAGAGCACATATCAAAACTCTCTGCCTGATTTTGTAAAACTTGCAGAATCATATGGCCACGTTGGCATTAAAGTAGAAAAAAATTCTGAACTAAAATCAGCACTAGAAAAAGCATTTTCTATGAAAGATAGATTAGTATTCGTAGATGTATACGTTGATCCTGAAGAGCATGTTTATCCAATGCTTATTGCAAATCATAGTTTAGAAGACATGTGGTTATCAAAGGATAAGAAGACATGATAAAAAGAAAACTTACTTTAATAATGGAAAACAAACCTGGTGCTTTAGTTAGAGTTGTTGGCCTATTTCATCAAAGAGGATATAACATTGAAAGCCTTCATGTTGATCCGGTAGATGATTTCACACCCTATAGATTTATTGAAGAACAATTAGAAACTAAATTCAAAGAAAATGAAATATCTAGATTGACTATACAAACATTGGTTTCTGATTCACTTATGAGACAAATATTAAGACAGTTAAACAAATTAATTGATGTTATAGCTGTTAGTAATGAAGAAACAACATACTTAAAAGGAGTTTTGTTAGATGAAAATTTATTATGAAGATGATGCAAATTTAGAAATAATTCAAAGCATGAATGTAACTATTGTTGGTTATGGTTCACAAGGGCACGCTCATGCAAACAACTTATACGAATCAGGAGTTAATGTAACAGTTGCGCTAAGAGAGGGATCATCATCTTGGAAAAAAGCCGAAGAAGCCGGTTTGAATGTTAGCTCGGTTTCAGAATCTGTTAAAAATGCAGACTTGGTAATGATATTAGCACCAGATGAATTCCAAAAAGATATCTATGAATCAGAGGTAAAACCTAATCTTAAGCAGGATGCCATTTTGGCATTTGCACATGGATTTAATATTCACTTTGAAAAAATATCACCTCCTGAGACCAATAGTGTAATTATGATTGCGCCAAAAGGTCCTGGTCATACAGTAAGAAGCACTTATGTGAATGGTGGCGGCGTCCCTTCTTTAATAGCTGTATATAGAGATTCAATTGCTAATAATGAATTTTCAGCAAGAGATGTTGCACTGTCTTATGCCAAAGCAAATGGAGGAACAAGAGCTGGTGTTCTTGAGACCTCTTTTAAAGAAGAAACAGAAACAGATCTATTTGGAGAGCAAGCTGTTTTATGTGGAGGCATTACAGCATTAATTAAAGCAGGTTACGAAACTCTTGTTGAAGCTGGTTATAGTCCAGAGATGGCATATTTCGAATGCTTGCATGAAACAAAGTTAATAACTGACTTAATTCAAGAAGGCGGAATTGCAAATATGCATTACTCAATTTCAAATACTGCTGAGTATGGTGACTATCTAAGCGGACCTAAGGTAATAACAGATAAAACTAAAGATGCTATGAAAGAAATTCTTGAGAATATTCAATCAGGAAACTTTGCAAATGAATTCCTTAATGACTGTAGACAAAGTAATGATGGCTCTGGTGGACCTTTCATGAAAAGTAATAGAGAGGCAACAAAATCACACCCAATTGAAGAGGTTGGAAAGGAACTTAGATCAAAGATGAAATTCCTAAATTCTCAGAAATTAGTGGACAAAGAAATTAATTAAAATTAATTAAAAAAAAGGGTATCTTCTTGGCAATATCTTAGTTAGAATACGCGTCCGTCCTTGAGACGGTTGTTCTTTAAAAATATTTGGTTACTCGTGTGGGTGTTCAAAATACGAGAAAAAAAATTTAGATTTTTATATTAAAAAATCAACAAACATGATAAATAATTGAAGAGTTTGATCATGGCTCAGATTGAACGCTGGCGGTAGGCTTAACACATGCAAGTCGTGCGAGAAAGTATCTTCGGATATGAGTAGAGCGGCGGACGGGTGAGTAACGCGTAGGAATCTACCTAGTAGAAGGGGATAGCCCGGGGAAACCCGGATTAATACCGTATACCTCCTTCGGGAGAAAGAAGGCCTCTCTTTGAAGCTTTCGCTATTAGATGAGCCTGCGTAAGATTAGCTTGTTGGTGAGGTAAAGGCTCACCAAGGCGACGATCTTTAGCTGGTCTGAGAGGACGATCAGCCACATTGGGACTGAGACACGGCCCAGACTCCTACGGGAGGCAGCAGTGGGGAATATTGGACAATGGGCGCAAGCCTGATCCAGCCATACCGCGTGTGTGAAGAAGGCCTTCGGGTTGTAAAGCACTTTAAGCAGGGAGAAAAAGTTATAAGTTAATACCTTATAACCGTGATGTTACCTGCAGAATAAGCACCGGCTAATTCCGTGCCAGCAGCCGCGGTAATACGGAAGGTGCAAGCGTTAATCGGAATTACTGGGCGTAAAGCGCGCGTAGGTGGTTTGTTAAGTTGGATGTGAAAGCCCTGGGCTCAACCTAGGAACTGCATCCAAAACTAACTCACTAGAGTACGATAGAGGGAGGTAGAATTCATAGTGTAGCGGTGGAATGCGTAGATATTATGAAGAATACCAGTGGCGAAGGCGGCCTCCTGGATCTGTACTGACACTGAGGTGCGAAAGCGTGGGTAGCGAACAGGATTAGATACCCTGGTAGTCCACGCCGTAAACGATGACAACTAGCTGTTGGAAGACAATGTCTTTCAGTGGCGCAGCTAACGTTTTAAGTTGTCCGCCTGGGGAGTACGGCCGCAAGGCTAAAACTCAAAT
This sequence comes from uncultured SAR86 cluster bacterium, assembly GCA_902556355.1. Lineage (GTDB taxonomy): Bacteria > Pseudomonadota > Gammaproteobacteria > Magnimaribacterales > D2472 > SCGC-AAA076-P13. The sequence goes on along the minus strand of CACDVW010000002.1, from coordinate 72,105 downwards.
GAATTGACGGGGACCCGCACAAGCGGTGGAGCATGTGGTTTAATTCGATGCAACGCGAAAAACCTTACCTACTCTTGACATACTTGGGAGCTCTTGTAATGAGAGTGTGCCTTTTGGAACCAAGATACAGGTGCTGCATGGCTGTCGTCAGCTCGTGTCGTGAGATGTTCCGTTAAGTCGGATAACGAGCGCAACCCTTACCCTTATTTGCCAGCGATTCGGTCGGGAACTATAAGGGGACTGCCGGTGATAAACCGGAGGAAGGTGAGGACGACGTCAAGTCATCATGGCCCTTACGAGTAGGGCTACACACGTGCTACAATGGGGAATACAGACGGACGCTAAGCCGCGAGGTGGTGCTAATCCTAGAAAGTTTCTCGTAGTCCGGATTGGAGTCTGCAACTCGACTCCATGAAGTCGGAATCGCTAGTAATCGCGGATCAGCATGCCGCGGTGAATACGTTCTCGGGTCTTGTACACACCGCCCGTCACACCATGGAAGTGGATTGCACCAGAAGTAGATAGTCTAACCTTCGGGAGGGCGTTTACCACGGTGTGCTTCATGACTGGGGTGAAGTCGTAACAAGGTAGCCGTAGGGGAACCTGTGGCTGGATCACCTCCTTAACGATAAATTCGCGTTTTAAACGCCCACACGAGTAATCAAATATTAAGAAAGAACATATAGTTATGTAAAATTATTGGTATGTAATTTTCTAGTGTATGCGTATGCATACATAAGATCACTGCAATTAAAAAGTAATTAATAATATTTTATTAAGTTACTCTCAAAAAAATAATTAAGTAACCTTTTTTAAGGTTATATGATCAAGTAAAGGAAGAGCACAAGGCGGATGCCTTGGCAGCATAAGGCGATGAAGGACGTAATAACCTGCGATAAGCCTCGGGGAGCTGGTAAATAAGCTTCGATCCGAGGATCTCCGAATGGGAAAACCCAATATACATAAGTATATTATCTTATACTGAATACATAGGTATAAGAGGCAAACCTAGGGAACTGAAACATCTAAGTACCTAGAGGAAAAGAAATCAATTGAGATTCCGGTAGTAGCGGCGAGCGAAACCGGATCAGCCCTTAAGCTTATTTTAGTCCAGCAAAATATTCTGGAAAGTTTAGCCATAGTAGGTGATAGCCCTGTATGCGAAAGACTATTTTAAGTGAAAACGAGTAGGTCGGGACACGTGAAATCTTGACTGAATATGGGGGGACCATCCTCCAAGGCTAAATACTCTATGCTGACCGATAGTGAACCAGTACCGTGAGGGAAAGGCGAAAAGAACCCCGGCGAGGGGAGTGAAATAGAACCTGAAACCTTGTGCTTACAAGCAGTCGGAGCAGACTTGTTCTGTGACGGCGTACCTTTTGTATAATGGGTCAACGACTTAATTTCAGTAGCAAGCTTAACCAATTAGGGTAGGCGTAGGGAAACCGAGTCTTAATAGGGCGTTTAGTTTCTGGAATTAGACCCGAAACCGGGTGATCTATCCATGGCCAGTGTGAAGGTCGAGTAACATCGACTGGAGGCGCGAACCCACTTATGTTGAAAAATGAGGGGATGAGCTGTGGATAGGAGTGAAAGGCTAATCAAACCCGGAGATAGCTGGTTCTCTTCGAAAACTATTTAGGTAGTGCCTCGTGTATTACCGTAGGGGGTAGAGCACTGTTTCGGCTAGGGGGTCATCCCGACTTACCAAACCGATGCAAACTCCGAATACCTACGAGTATGAGCACGGGAGACAGACTGCGGGTGCTAACGTCCGTAGTCGAGAGGGAAACAACCCAGACTGTCAGCTAAGGTCCCTAATTATGGTTAAGTGGGAAACAATGTGGGAAGGCACAAACAGCTAGGAGGTTGGCTTAGAAGCAGCCATCCTTTAAAGAAAGCGTAATAGCTCACTAGTCGAGTCGGCCTGCGTGGAAGATATAACGGGGCTAAACCATAAACCGAAGCTACAGATCTTAAATTTATTTAAGATGGTAGAAGAGCGTTCTGTAAGCGGCTGAAGGTAAGCTGAAAGGCGAACTGGACGTATCAGAAGTGCGAATGTTGACATGAGTAACGATCAAAGAGGTGAAAAACCTCTTCGCCGAAAAACCAAGGGTTCCTGTCCAACGCTAATCGAGGCAGGGTGAGGCGGCCCCTAAGGCGAGGGCGAAAGCCGTAGTCGATGGGAAACAGGTTAATATTCCTGTGCTTTTTACAACTGCGATGGGGTGACGGAGAAGGTTAGGCTAGCACGGCGACGGTTGTCCGTGTTTAAGGTTGTAGGCTGGTGTTTTAGGTAAATCCGGAACACTAAGGCTGAGAACTGATGACGACCACTCTATGAGTGGGAAGTAGTCGATACCATGCTTCCAGGAAAAACCTCTAAGCTTCAGGTTGTAAGAAACCGTACCCTAAACCGACACAGGTGGTTAGGTCGAGTAGACCAAGGTGTTTGAGAGAACTATGGTGAAGGAACTAGGCAAAATAGCACCGTAACTTCGGGAGAAGGTGCGCCGCGGTTAGTGATGAGACTTGCTCTCTAAGCTGAACGTGGTCGAAGATACCAGGTGGCTGCGACTGTTTACTAAAAACATAGCACTCTGCAAACTCGTAAGAGGAAGTATAGGGTGTGACGCCTGCCCGGTGCCGGAAGGTTAATTGATGGGGTTAGCTTATGCGAAGCTCTTGATCGAAGCCCCGGTAAACGGCGGCCGTAACTATAACGGTCCTAAGGTAGCGAAATTCCTTGTCGGGTAAGTTCCGACCTGCACGAATGGCGTAACGATGGCCACACTGTCTCCACCATAGACTCAGTGAAATTGAAATCGCTGTTAAGATGCAGTGTACCCGCAGCTAGACGGAAAGACCCCGTGCACCTTTACTATAGGTTCACACTGGACTTTGATCTTACTTGTGTAGGATAGGTGGGAGACTTTGAAGCTGAGACGCTAGTCTTAGTGGAGTCGTCCTTGAAATACCACCCTTGTAAGATTGGAGTTCTAACCTAGGTCCATTATCTGGATCAGGGACAGTGTGTGCTGGGTAGTTTGACTGGGGCGGTCTCCTCCCAAAGAGTAACGGAGGAGTACGAAGGTATCCTTATCACGGTCGGACATCGTGAGGTAAGTATAAAGGCAGAAGGATGCTTGACTGCGAGATCGACGGATCGAGCAGGTAGGAAACTAGGTCTTAGTGATCCGGTGGTTCTGTATGGAAGGGCCATCGCTCAACGGATAAAAGGTACGCCGGGGATAACAGGCTGATACCGCCCAAGAGTTCATATCGACGGCGGTGTTTGGCACCTCGATGTCGGCTCATCACATCCTGGGGCTGGAGCAGGTCCCAAGGGTATGGCTGTTCGCCATTTAAAGTGGTACGCGAGCTGGGTTTAGAACGTCGTGAGACAGTTCGGTCCCTATCTGCTGTGGGCGTTTGGAGATTTGAGGGAAGCTGATCCTAGTACGAGAGGACCGGATTGGACGAACCTCTGGTGTTCCGGTTGTCACGCCAGTGGCATTGCCGGGTAGCTATGTTCGGAAAGGATAACCGCTGAAAGCATATAAGCGGGAAGCCTCTCCCAAGATTAAATCTCCCAGAGACTTTATGTCTCCTAAAGAGTCGTCATAGACTATGACGTTGATAGGCAAGATGTGTAAGCGTTGTGAGGCGTTGAGCTAACTTGTACTAATAACTCGTGAGGCTTGATCATGTAACCTTAAGCAAGGTTATAAGATTTGAGTAACATTGTAGTGAGAAATAATAAATTAAAAGTTACATACCAGTTTGCCTGATGACAATAGCAACTTGGAACCACCTGATCCCATCTCGAACTCAGAAGTGAAACGGGTTAACGCCAATGGTAGTGCAGGGTCTCCCTGTGTGAGAGTAGGAAATCGTCAGGCTTTTTTCTTTAAGGCTCCTAGTTTACTAGGAGCCTTTTTTTTTTATCTTTAGTATAATGCCACTATGATTATAGGGTTAACGGGTGGTATTGGCTCCGGAAAGTCAGCTGCTGCTGCATTATTTAAAGATATTGGTGTTGAGTTAATTGATGCTGATGATCTTGCTAGAGATTCTTTAAATATAAATTCAGAGGGATATAAATTATTTATTGATGAATTTGGAAATAAATATCTTGATGAAAACAAAAATATTAATAGAGAATTAATAAGAAAACTTATATTTAACGACTCAGAGGCAAAATCAAAACTCGAGAATATCATTCATCCAATCGTAAGGTCTGGTATTGAATCTTTCATAAAAAACACTAAGTCTAATTATTGTATTATTGTTGTACCCCTTATATTTGAAACGAATTCTTCAAAAATTTATGACAGAGTATTAGTTATTGATTGTGATGTAGACGTTCAAATTTCAAGAACCTCTAAAAGAGATAATCAAACTAAGAGCGATATTGAAAATATTATTAATAAGCAGGCTACAAGAGAACAAAGGCTAAGCATTGCAGACGACGTTATTTTTAATAATGGGTCGTTAGATTTATTAAGAGATGAAGTTTTAAAGATACATAAAAAGTATTTGGAGATTATTAAAAATGGCTAAGTGTCCGAGGTGTGAAAAAAAAGTAGATTTAGTTATCAAAAATGATTACAGGCCTTTTTGCTCAGAAAAATGTAAGTTAATTGATTTTGGGTCTTGGGCAAATGAAGATAATAAAATTTCAAGACCAATTCAATCTGAAGATTTTTATGAGGATTAAATAGGAGCTTATAGTCAAACTATTTTCCATTCACCAGAGTCAATTAAAGGCTTTGCTTTCTTGAATTTTATTTCTTTTGTTTCTTCACCGTTTGTAATTTTTACAAAATCATTTCTACCAATTTTTGGCTCTTCTCTTTTAACGGTTTCTGTAATCTCAACTGCAGGGGCGCTTGAGGGGCTTGATTGCTTTTCATTATAGGCTGGAGCCTCATCTTTTTGATAAACCATTTCCTGGTTATTCTGATTAGGCTGAACATTGTTAGCATTTTCTTCTTTAGCAATCTGTAAGGAAAAGAGAATTCTTACAGTTCCGCTGTCAATCTCATCCAGCATAGATTCAAACATTGAGTATGCTTCTCTTTTAAATTCATTTTTTGGATTTTTTTGAGCATACGCTCTTAGACCAATACTGTTTCGAAGATGATCAATTTCAGCTAAATGTTCTTTCCAGTGAACATCAAGAACTTGTAACATCACTTGTTTTTCAAGAAGAAGTCTATTGTCTTCTATTTCAATATATTTATATTCATATCTGTGCTTAGCAGAGGTAATAATCTCGTTAGCTATAGACTCAGGAATGAGTTTTTTATTTTCAGTTACTTTTTGATGAATATTTGTTTCTAAATCATATGTTTCAATGAGGTATTTTTCTAAGTCTTTTGTTCTCCACTGAGATTCAACAGAATCTTCTGGAACATAGTTATGAGTTATTAATTTAAATTGATCCTCAATTAGAGCTTGAATCGTATCACTTATGTCATTCTCTTCAAGTAATTGATTTCTTAAAGAGTAAATTGCTTGCCTTTGATCATTTGAAACATCATCGTACTCAAGCAAGCTTTTCCTGGCATCAAAGTTTTTACTTTCTATTCTTTTTTGAGCATTCTCAATTCCTCTTGAAAGCATTTTATGCTCAATGTGATCATCACCCATTCCTATTTTATCAAAAAGAGCTCTTCTGTTATCAGAAATGAATAATCTTAATAAATCATCTTCAAGAGAAAGAAAGAATCTCGAGTATCCAGGATCACCTTGTCTTCCTGATCTTCCCCTTAGCTGATTATCTATTCTTCTTGATTCATGTCTCTCGGTTCCTAAGATATGTAATCCGCCTGCTGAAAGTACAGTTTGATTATTTTTTTCCCATTCCTCAGATCTTTGTTCTTCTTTTTTACCACCCAAGACAATGTCTGTACCCCTTCCTGCCATATTGGTAGCAATAGTAACCATTCCAGGTTTTCCGGCATTAGCAATAATTTGTGCTTCTTTTTCATGATGCTTAGCATTTAAGATTTGATGAGGAATATTTTTATCATTCAGATACTTAGATACTTCTTCGGATGATTCTACTGAAACAGTACCAACCAAAACTGGAGCCGAGTTTTTTCTAATAGTTTCTATTTCTTTAATCAAAGCTTTGTATTTAGCCTCTTTTGTTAAAAAGACTAAATCATTATGATCATTTCTAATCATAGGTACATTAGTAGGCACCACTATCACGCTTAAACCATATATTTGCTGAAATTCGACAGCTTCTGTATCAGCTGTTCCAGTCATTCCTGATAGCGTATTAAATAATCTGAAGAAATTTTGAAATGTTGTAGAGGCGAGGGTTTGCGATTCTCTTTGAATTGGAACATTTTCCTTACATTCAAGGGCTTGATGAACTCCTTCGCTCATTCTTCTCCCAGGCATAGTTCTTCCTGTATGCTCATCTATTAGAAGGACTTCATTATTCCTTACTAAGTAGTGAACATTTTTTTTGAATAAAAAATTTGCTCTTAAAGTTGCTTGAACAAACTTCATTATTTTTAAGTTCGATATTGAATACAGACCTTCAGACGCACCTATAAGGCCTGCATCTTCCAATAAACCCTCAACTAAAATATAACCATCATCTGTAAGTTCAACATTTCTATTTTTTTCATCAATAAGGTAGTGACCTCTTTCATCATCTCTTAGTGGCTCTTCTTCAGTGCCTTCTCTTTCTTGAAGATGCAGTTTAGGAATAAATTTTTTGATTTGTTTATACATTTCTGAACTCTCAGATGAGGGTCCGGAAATAATTAGAGGTGTTCTTGCCTCATCAATAAGAATCGAATCAACTTCATCAATAATTGCAAAATCTAATGAGCACTGGACTCGTTGTTCAACAGAGTGAGCCATGTTATCTCTTAGATAATCAAAACCAAGTTCATTGTTGGTGGCGTATATAACATCAGATTTATATGATTCAATTTTTTCTGATATTTCTTGATTAGAGACAACAACACCAACACTTAATCCAAGAAATTCATAAATTGGCTTCATCCATTCAGCATCTCTTCTAGCTAAATAATCATTCACTGTAACCAAAATAGCTTTATTGCCAATAACTGAATTTAAGTATGCTGGTAGGGTGGCTACTAAGGTTTTTCCTTCACCAGTTTTCATTTCAGCTATATTCCCCTCAGCCAATGAAATACCCCCTAGCATCTGAGAATCAAAATGCCTTAAACCTATAGTTCTTTTTGAAGCCTCTCTTACTGCCGCAAATGCCAAAGGAAGAATTGCATATATATCTTTATCGCTATTGTCGTAAAGATCTTTAAGTTCAGATTTTAGATTTGAAAAATATGCATCTGGTTTTTCAGATAAGTCTTTTTCAAGATTATTTGCATCATTTACATGACGCATCATTTTTTTAATTACTCTATCGTTACTGGAACCAAATATTTTTGCGAAAGGATTAAGCATATGTTTCTCTTATAAAAAAGCCCCTAAACTTTTTATTATTCTATATCTCCAAAAGGAGGTCTAACATAAGAGATTGGGGCATTTTCTGAGTTTTCAAACTCAATTACTTCGTATGCTTCATTGTCTTCAATAATTTTTCTAAGTAATTGATTGTTTAGTGCATGCCCTGATTTATAACCTGAAAATTGACCAATTAAATTACCACCTAGTAGATAAAGGTCTCCAATAGCATCTAACATTTTATGCTTTACTATCTCGTCGTTAAACCTAAGGCCTTCTTCATTTAAGATTTCATCTTCACCAAAAACTATAGCATTTGAAACACTTGCTCCAAGAGCTAAATTTTTTGATTGAAGTAATTCTTTTTCATTCATTGAGCCAAAAGTTCTTGCTCTACAAACTTCTTTTACAAAAGATGTTGAGGAAAAATCTATTATCGATTCTGTTGGCAGTTTTTTATGAACAGGATGATCAAAATCGACCTTAAATGACACCTTAAATCCATTAAAGGGCTTTATTGATGCGTAAGCATCATCTCTTCTAACAGTAATTTCTTTTTTTACTTTTATAAATTTCTTAAGTGCATTTTGGTCTTCAAGGCCTGCTGATTGAATTAAAAATACAAAAGGGCTCGAACTTCCATCCATTATCGGAACTTCAGGACCATTTACTCTAATGACGCAATTATCAACACCTAGACCAGCAATGGCTGATAGCAAGTGTTCAATTGTAGAAATTTTTATATCATCCTTAATCAAAGCAGTGGATAAGCTTGTATCTCCAACGTTTTCAGCTATAGCAGGTATTAAGAAGTCTTCACTAATATCTGTTCTTATAAAATTAATACCAGTATTAATCTCTGCAGGAAGAAGTTCCATAGCAATATTTTTGCCAGTATGGAGTCCTATGCCAACTGCTTTTATCGGGTTTCTAAGTGTTCTTTGTTTAAGCATTTATATTTTTTATTTTATATGACGCTGCCTATTAGCCTCGGAGAGTATTATCCCAGTTGCAACAGAAACATTAAAGCTTTTAAATAGTTTATTATTGCTTAGATTAATTTTAAAGTCGCAGCTTTCTAAGGTCTTTTCTCTTATACCAGATTCTTCTGCACCCATTATAATTGCACTTGGATTCGTAAAATTACATTCTAAGTGACTTTCTTTTGCATGTTCGCTTAGGCCGTATATACCAATATTTGATTCCTTGAGAAATTTTAAACAATTAACAAGATTTGTTACATAAAAAATTTTAATAACCTCAGCACCCCCAACCGAGACTTTATGAGCAATAGCATTTATTGGAGCGCAATGATGTTTATTAATAATAAGTGCATCAACTCCAATTACTGCAGCTGATCTTATGCAAGCACCAAGGTTTCTTGGATCAATAATGTTATCAAGAATTAAAATAAGAGGATTATTTATTCCTGAGCTAATAAAACTTTTAAGGTCTTTAAAATTTAACTCATTTTCATTAGAAATTATTGCTTCAGGCTCTTGTTTTAGTTTTGACGATAAATCGTAATTAATATTATTCTTTTCCAATGCAAGAATTAGTGAAGAAATTCTTTGATCGTTTCTTTTTGCCGGTAAAGTAACTTTCTTTATTTTATGGGGATTATTTTCAAGAATGCTTTCAATGCTATGAAAACCTACTCTCGAGACATTTTCTTTTTTACTCATTTTCTGATAAATCTTAGCATGGTATCAAAGTAATTTTTCTCTCGGATGGAAGTACATTCACGATTTTAATTTTTATGTCTTGACCCAGCCTATAAACCCTACCAGTTCTTTTGCCTTTTAATAGATTAGCATCTTTATCATAAAAATATCTATCTCCTGGCAAGTCTGCAACATGAATTAAACCAGATACATAAAAATTATCTATTTCGGCAAACAGTCCAAAATCTGTTATGCCTGTTACAGTACTACTGAACTCATGACCAATATATTTTTTTAAATGATGACAAATCATTTGCTGAACAACTTGTCTAGAAGATTTTTCAGCATTTCTCTCAAGTTCTGACATCTCACCGCAAATCTCTTCAATTTTATCTTTGTTAATATCTAAATTACCTTTATTAATAATATTCTTTATTAATCTATGAGCCATTAAATCAGGATATCTTCTGATTGGTGAGGTGAAGTGTGAGTATCTATCAAGCTGTAATCCAAAATGGCCAATTTCTTTGATTGAATATTCAGCTCTTTTTAAACTCTGCAAAACAACAGTTTGAAGAACTTTATTTAATTTATTTTTTGATGAAAATTGAAGACATTTGTTAATTAAGGTAAGAGGAGTGTCATTATTTTTGCTTGAAAAACCTTTTAATGAAAAAAAAGATTTTAGACTTTCAAGTTTTAATTCCTCAGGTTTTTCATGAACCCTGTAAACTCCAAATTTATAGTGTTTATGCATGAAGTTAGCTGCACAAACATTTGCTGCTAGCATAGATTCTTCAATCATTTGATGGGCGTATAGCCTACGCGGTAAATCAATACTAGAAACCTTTCCATCTTCATCTATGCTTAGTATGGGTTCATTACCTTCAATTTCTAATGCTTTCCTTTGACTTCTTTTAACTAATAAATTTTTTGTAAGAAGATTAAGTGCATCTAGAGAGGTTTTTATTTTTTTTGAAACATTGGAGTTATTATTTTTGATATATTCTTCTACTTCTGCGTATGTCATTCTTTTGTGTGACATGATTTTGGCTTGAAAGAATCTGTATGATTTTATTGAGCCATCTAATGAAAAATTTATTTCACTCACCAAAACATTTCGAATCTCATCTGGTACCAAAGAACATAAATTATTGGAAATTTTTTCTGGAAGCATTGGTATTACCTTAGATGGGAAGTAAATTGATGTTCCCCTTTTTTTAGCTTCCTGATCAAGGTATGAATCTTCATTGACTAATTCAGCAACATCGGCAATGGCTACATTAAGTAAAAATCCAGAATCATTTAAATTACAAAAAACAGCATCATCAAAATCCTTGGCATCGGCACCGTCGATAGTTACAAAAGGTACTTTAGTTAGATCTTTCCTTTGATGATCATTGATACTTAAGTTTAGGTCTTTAACTTCTTCATTAACCGCGTCACTCCATTCAGTAGAAATTAAATTTTCTTCAATGACTTGAGAGATAGTGCTTTTAAGATTATTCATTATTGAATATTAGTTTCTATACTCAAAACTTATACCAATAATTCTTCCTCTTGGATCATGAACCCTTGTATCAAAGCTAAAATCTGGAGCGTCATAAAGTCTTGGAGCTGCCTCATCAAAAACATTAATGACCGATAGCTTGATATCAATTTCACCTTTATTTGTTATTAACAATTTTTTTACTGAAAGGTCATGAACAAAAAATGAATCTACAGAATTGTTATATCCATATGATGTTCCAAGACTATTAATCGGCCGCTCATTGCTATACCCATCAATATATCGTGAATTTAAATTAATATCGTAATCTTGATAATTCCAATTTAAAAAAGCATTGATTCTATTTTTGGGAAGAGAATGGGTATTAGTATCGTAATTAAATTTACCAACTCTATTTATCATGATTTCACCACCTTCATTTCCAAGAGCTGGTGTAAGAAATTCTATTAAAGTTGTTGAGTTTACTGATAGTGATACATTTCCAAATTTATCTGAGCTTGCTAAAAGTCTATTAAAACTTATATCAACTCCTGAAACTTCAGTTGACTCTTCATTGAAATAGGTTGTCGTGACTCCAATTAAATCGCCATTAGAATTTCTTGTAATACTTGGACCATTTGGGTCTGTATTAAGAATTACTTGTGCACTTTGAGCCTCTATTCTATTTTTGTAATCGATATTCCAATAATCAATACTGAGTCTATGTTTTTGATTTTCATAAATAAGTCCAATATTTAAATTTTTAGAGGTTGCAGGTTTAAGGTTTGGGTTACCGATTTGTGCTTGCCTAACAAATGGTGAATTGCCGTCAAAGTCTCTTACGCTTCCTAGGTTAATATCACTTGAAAACATTTGTGCCATGGAGGGCATAGAAAAAGATGAACTTCTAGAAGCCCTTAAAGTTATATTTTCAGATGCGATATATTTAAAAGAGATTTTAGGGTCAAATGATGAGTCATTCTCAAACTCTTCAAATCTACCAGCAATTTTGATATCAATTTTTTCTATTGGCTTGGGCTGAATTTCAAAAAAACCAGCATATTTATTTCTATTTTTTGAGACATTTATACCTCCACCCAAAAAGAATAGATCTGCTGATTTAATAATTTTGCCATCTGAATCAAACTGAGCTCTACTAACATCATCGTATGAAATTTTAAGCTCTTCATCATTCAGCTGAAGACCATAAGCAATTTCGTAGTTATCTATGTTAGTTCTAAATATAAAATCAAGAGTTGTTAAAGATGCTTCTTTTGACGAAACCTCTGCACCTTTTACATAATCAATTAAATCTTGAGAATTTTGAGATGAATCAAAAATATTCCAATACATAAGACTTCCATTAGATTGTCCCATGGTTGTACCATTTAATGCTTCTAGGAACCTCGAATCGATAATATCTGGCCTGTAATGATCATTAGAGTGACTGCTAGTAGTTAAAGAGGCCTCTAGTTCAGTGCTTTCATTAATATTAGTATTGATTGTCTGACTAAGATTATATTGTTTTATATCCTTAGGAGAATATGGGGAATCAAATTCAGATCCAAGAGGGCGTCCATACCAAGTAACTGGGACATTAAAAGGATTTCCACCTTGATTTGGTTGAATTTGTCTCGATAAAAAAGGAAGAGCGGGGTATGAGGGTGATTGAGGGTTATCATTTACTTCAACAGCTGATCCCATAAAGGTTATCTCATAAACATAATTGCTTCTTTCAAACAATAAATTGGCATATGCCTTGGAATGATCTTCATCATTCACTATATTAAATCTGGTACCGTATAAGAATCTGCAAAAAGATCCATCTAATACGCCTCCATTTGCCTCACATTCAGGGTCAGGTACAAATTGATTAGCATTATAATTACCTGAATATAAACCGTCACTAACCGTATCATCAGAAGAAATTTTAAAGGTTTTACCTAAGCCACTAAGACCAAGTTCTGCTATTCCAGGTATTTCAGAGGCAGACAGAGCTGATCTTTCTAGTATATTAAGACCAAATACGTAGCTACCATTTTTGTAATTTGATCCTACTAATAAACCTAAAGATTTATCACTCTGACTATAATTTAAAGTTTCAAAGTTATTAATTCTTAATTTAAATCCTTCAAAATCTTTCTGAGTTAAAACATTTACAACACCTGCAACGGCATCAGATCCATATAGTGAAGTAGCTCCTTCTTTTAAAACTTCAATTTGCTTGATTGCTATTTCAGGAACTATGTTTACATCTATGTATCCTTCACCTTGATTTGAGGGTGTTCCAGCAAAAGTATGTCTCTTTGAATTAAGTAGCAGCAGAGTAGAGGAGTGATCTAAACCTCTTAAGGTTATTGAGGCCATTCCTTGATCAACTCCCTCAAGTGCATTTGTTTGGAAATGCGAACCAGATGATGATGTTAGGTATTTGCTAATTTCTGCAAAATTAGAAATATTAAAATTTTCAAAATCTTCTTTAGTTATAACATTTACTGGTGATGCATCTTTTTCTGAATTATTAATTAATGACCCAGTTGTAACTATCTCTTCAACATTTGAGTTAGCCATGATGAATGGACTTAATAATAATAAGTATATGAATTTAATATGTTTAATCATGTTATGACGTAAAAGAGCGCATTCTACAATATATTTGCTATGAAAGTAATTAATGAAAATTTTAGAATTTAAAATTTTAAGCTTCTGAAGTTTCGTGACAGTCACAATTTACTTTTTTACAGATTCGATAGTTTCTGTAATGACATGCAATTACCATCAGTGAACCAATAATAGTTAAAATTAGTTCTGCATTTTCACCAATACTTTCTCCAACTAAGAGCGCTGAAATAAGAATTGTTAATCCAGCAATGCCAGTATAAATAATGGAGTTATTTGAATGATTTTTATATCCCAAGCTAATTGCAAAGATGCTAACTGGAATAGTTAAAAGCAATATAGCTTTATGAATAAGCTCACTTTCGACAGTTAATGCCAAAGAGCTATATGAAAAAATTATTAAAGATGGAGCAAATAGGCAATGAATCATGCATATAGCTGAAAACGACATTGCAAATTTATCTGATGTAAGTTGTGATTTCATAATATTAAAAAAACCCCCAAACCTTATTTAAAGTTTGGGGGCCTATATTAATTGAAAAAATCTAATTTAGTAAGTTAAATTAAATTTAATTCCATAGTTTCTTCCTGGAAGAGGAACTTCATTTTTAACAAAAGAAGCATGATTTCTTGCAACCTCATCTAGAAGGTTTCTTCCAAATAGTGAAACTTTAAGCTTACTTTTTCCACTTAAATCAAATGTCTTAGTCAGTCTTGTGTCCAGCATTTGATATCCGGCAGTAGCTGTTTCGCCTTCACCAACATCATTTTGTTTTTCAACATCTTTTAAATGTAACTTAAAGACTATGTCATCTTGAGCATATGAAAGTGAATAAACATTTCTTGCAGGATTTATTCTTGGTACGTTATGACCATCTGTAAATTGAGCATTTACAACATCTCTACCAAAAGATAATGTCATTTCACCAGCGCCTAAATCAAATGTTCTTCCAAATTCAATTTCGTATCCATCAAACTCAGCATCTTCTTGAACATAATTGGCATGAATAAGATTGCCATGACCATGAACATGCTCGTCTGCATGATCGTCTTCATCTTCATGATGCTCTTCTTCATCTTCATGATGCTCTTCCTCATGATGCTCATCTTCATGGTCTTCATCTTCATCAATTAAAGCAATATAGTTATCTACATCGTTAATAAAGAAGCTTGCACTTGCAAAATATTCTCCATTATCAAAATTTAATGAAATATCAAAATTATTAGAAGTTTCAGAACTTAGTGTAGGATCTCCAACTTCAAATCTACCTGTAGCCATATGAGGACCATTCATAAATAATTCAATTACAGATGGCAGTCTCTCTACGCTAGAAAAGCCGAGATTTAACTCTAATGTATCAGAAAGATCTCTTCCAATACTGACAGCAAAGCTTGAAACATCATCATCGATAGTAAAATTATCTACATCGCCATGATCTTCATCAGTAACGCTTCCAGTTCTTGTAACTTGATCTAATCTAATTCCCAAATCTAGATGAAACATATCAAAATCTTGACCTAAAAAATAACCAAGTGTTAGAACTTCATTATTTGCGGGATTCATGAATGCCTCTTCTCCAACTATTGAAGAATCTTCATCAACATAATTAAATGATAATTTTTGAGTTCTTATGTCATTTGAGATATCAAAAATCGCACCATATTCAGTGGCATTGTTAGCAAAAACTGTTGGAGCATGTTCTTCATGTTCCTCTTCGTCTTCATGTTCATCATGTCCCTCTTCTTCGGCATGCGCTTCAGTTAAGGTGTACTCAGTATCTCTATATGTATAGTCAATTTTGTTAACTAAATTGCCATTAACATTATAGGAACCTTTTATAGTAAAGCTTTCAGAATCTGTTGTTGAGAAAATTCTTTCCTCACCATGTTCATCGTGATGCTCATCCTCATCATGCTCATCTTCGTCGTGATGTTCATCCTCATCATGCTCATCTCCATGTTCGTCACCATGATCGTCACCATGGAAAGGGATTCCATATAAACTTTCAAGGTTGTCCACTGAAACACCAACATAACCCCAGTCACCTGCTCTTGAAATACCAAATTTCGTAGCCTCTACAGCAAAGTCAGAATTATTAACAAATCCGAGATTTTCTTCATGCTCATCTTCGTCGTGATGTTCTTCATCACCATGATCATCGTGATCTTCCTCTTCATGCATTATCGCACCATTGGGAATATCATAATTTCCAAATTCAGTATTTTTATAACCAAAGTTAACGTTAAAGCCATTGAAATTATTTTTAAAGTTAATGAATTCAGATGAACCATCATTCACTGATTGAGTTTCATAACCAACTTTCAATTCAGGAAGCTCGTAATTTATTGCTGCGATGCAGTCATCTACAACATTAATGATTCCCCCAATAGTTCCATTGGCATATAGTAATGAGGATGGACCCTTAACAATTTCTATTTGTTCAATATCATTAAGATCAACATCATTTAAGTGATCTGCACCAAGACCAGAAACATCTCTATTCACCATTCCATTTTTTAGAATTTTTACTCTAGGACCTGACATGCCTCTAATTATTGGCTGTCCAACAGCAGCACCATAATCTGCAATAGAAACTCCAAGATAGCTATCAATAGCATCTCCTAGGCTTGTTGTTGCATCATCGATAATCTCATCGCCGTCTATAACGTACAATGGGTTTGTAATTTCGGTTGTGTCTATCAAAGCAGACGTAACCACGATAATCTCTTCAACATCCTGTGAAGCAATTTCGTTTGTGTGTATAGCACCTATTATTATTAGTGTGCTTAAAAGTTTTTTCATAAGAACTCCTTAAAAAAATAAAAATTTAAAATCTAAAAAATTTATTTTTTTGGTGGAGCTCGAGATAGATAGTTGCTTGTGTCTTTAAAAGAAGAATTATCAGGGGTTAACTCTTCAACAAAAGAAATTTGGATTAATTCGCTGATTTCTGAATCTGAATTTTTAAGATCAACAGTCTTGTTTTCGCAAAGTTGACATTCAACAATAGATTCAGATTCATGCTCGTCAATATGATCATGAAGTAATGGATCAGCAGAAAGAGATGCAATGAAAAAAATTCCAAAAAATAAAACTAGTTTTGATTTAATGTATTTATTCATGCAAATTAATGTTTAAGACAGACCAATCCTTTTATGTGACCTGACTTAAGGTCAGATAGTGTATCACTAGCTTGTGAGGCAGGTCTAGCCTCTACTTCTATTGGTTCAATTTTACCAGATCGCACAAGCTCCATAAGCTCACCCATCTCTTTTAAACTTCCAACATATGCACCTTTAATTGTTCGAGCTGTAAAAGTATGCAGAGGTAGTTGAAGATTAAAATTACCTCCAATTAATCCAACTAGAACATACAAACCGCCCTTATTAATGCCAAAAAGACCATATCCAAAAGACATTGAGTTTTGTGATCCAACAAAATCAATAATTTTTGTAACTTTGCCTCCAGATAATTTTATGATCTCTTCAGAAGCATTTTCACTTTTTGAATTTATTACATTATTTGCACCAGCTTTTTTAGCCACATCTAGCTTATCATCATCAATGTCTACAACTATTGTCTTAACGTTATATGCTGCTTGTGCAATCTTTAATGCTAACAATCCCATTCCACCAGCACTAATTATTACGATACTTTCACCGTCCTTGATTTCTGCTTTTTTTAAGGCGCTGTATGCAGTTAAGCCTCTGCATGCATAACTGCCGGCTAGCTCTTCTGGAGTATCTCCAGCATCAAAAAGATATTTAGCATCTTTTACTAAAACGTATTCTCCGTAACCACCATCAACAGAAACGCCAATATTTTCAGCCGTAAAGGGTGAGCAATAGTGCTCCATATCATTTTGACATTCATTGCAATTACCACAACCAATCCACGGATATACAACGTATTTTTTGCCAATTTGTATATTTGTAACCTGCTCACCAACTTCTACAACTTCTCCAAAAACTTCATGGCCCATAGCTAGATTCTCAGTTACTCTTGATGGAATATGAATTTCATCACCTAAGTCAAAATAACCATCATGAATATGTATATCTGTATGGCAAACACCGCATGAAATTGTTTTGATAAGAATTTCTTTACCTGAAGGAGAAGGCTTATCTATTTGCTGTTCTTCAAGCGGTTCCCCACTTTTAACCACTTTATAGGATTTCATAATAAATTTTGATACTAAAAATATTTCTAAGATTATAGTGTATAAATTTTTTTTATTTATACTATTGGTATGAAAAATATATACATATTCCTATACTTTTTTTGTGTATCAATAGTTGCTGAAAACTTTAAACCCTTTGAATCAACTTACGAGCCTTTGCCATCAACAAATACTATTTTTAGAAATGCAAACATTTATGACGGCGAAGGAAATGAATTAATTGATACCGATTTGATTATTAAAGATGGCAAAGTTGTTGCAATGGGTGTTGATCTTCCCAGTTCTGCTGACTTAATTGAAGTTGATGCATCCGGTAAATGGATTACTCCAGGTATTATTGATATTCATTCTCACATGGGTGTCTATCCTGCACCAAGTGTCAGAACAAGTTCAGATGGTAATGAGGCGACTAGCCCAGTTACTGCTGAAGTATGGGCCGAACATTCTATATGGGTTCAAGATCCTCAGTACGCTCTCGCTCTTAAGGGAGGTGTTACAACCTTCCATGTTCTACCAGGTTCTGCAAATTTAATTGGTGGAAGAGGGGTTACGGCGAAAAATTTACAAAGAAATACTATTAATTCTATGAAATTTCCTGATGCACCTCACTCCTTGAAGATGGCATGTGGAGAGAACCCCAAAAGAGTCTATGGCAATAGAAATCAAATGCCATCAACAAGAATGGGGAATGCAGCCGGATACAGAAAATCATGGATAAAAGCTGAGAGTTATTTGAGTAAATTGGATGAATATGAAGCGAAATCTGAGGAGGCAAAAGAACTGTCATACAAACCAACTAGAGATCTTGAATTGGAAACTTTAGCGGGTGTTTTAAGAGATGAAATTTTAGTTCATAACCATTGTTACAGAGCAGATGAAATGGCAACAATGATAGAAATAGCCAAAGAGTTTAATTATAAAATTACTGCTTTTCATCATGCAGTTGAAGCATACAAGATTGCTGATTTATTAGCTGAGAATAATATCTGCGCAGCTCTTTGGGCTGACTGGTGGGGTTTTAAACATGAAGCCTATGATATGGTCCAGGCAAATATAGCTATTGTTGATCAAGCTAGAAATGGAACAGGCTGTGCAATTGTTCATTCCGATGACGAGATAGGCATTCAACATCTAAATGTTGAGGCTGCCAAAGCTTTATCGGCTGGCATCAAAGCCGGCTATGATATTTCGAAAGCACGGGCAATAAATTGGATTACAAGCAATCCTGCAAAAGCAGCTGGAATTTATGATAAGACTGGATCATTAAAAGTTGGGAAGAATGCTGATGTTGTTTTGTGGTCTAAAAATCCATTTAGCATATATGCTTTAGCAGAAAAGGTTTATATAGATGGTGCAATAGCTTTTGATAGATCTTCAGGTCTTGAACCAAGTAGTGATTTCGATGTTGGAATTATCAATCCTTCAAAAAACAGGATAGAAGAATGATTAAAAATAAATTTTTATTAGCTTTTGTAATTTTATCTTCTAATTCACTATTTTTAGAGTCATCAAATTTAGTTATTAAAAATGCTGAAATTTATGATGGTATTGAAAA
This sequence comes from uncultured SAR86 cluster bacterium, assembly GCA_902556355.1. Taxonomy (GTDB): domain Bacteria; phylum Pseudomonadota; class Gammaproteobacteria; order Magnimaribacterales; family D2472; genus SCGC-AAA076-P13. The sequence goes on along the minus strand of CACDVW010000002.1, from coordinate 53,133 downwards.
TAATTCATATCAAGGACATATATTAATCAATGATGGTGTTATTGCTAAAATTTCAAAAACATCAGTTCCTTATGCAGATAAGGTTTACGATGCTAAAGGAAAAATAATTACCCCTGGATTTATTGCCCCTGATACACAATTAGGTATTCTAGAAATTGGGGCTTTAAGTGTTACTAGAGATGATGAAGCGTCTATATATAGCATAGGCTTTAGCATACATGATGCCTTCAATCCTAACTCAGTTTTAATCCCATGGAATAGAGCAAACGGTATAACTTCTGCAATTACCCTGCCAAGAAATACCTCAAGCCCTATCGGAGGCTTGGGTTCATTCTTTTTATTAGACAGCAGTTTAGATATTTCAAGCGAAGCAGATATTTTAATGATTGGTAGATTTGGTGGAAGCGGGTCTTCCTCTAGAGCAGAAACACTTACCTTGATAGATGACATGCTCTCTTTTGCATCATCGCTTGATAAAAAAGATATGTCATCAGATGCTTCTATTGATGAGGTTATTGATGATTCATCTCTTGCATCGCACATGGATTTCAAACCTAGAGACGTTAAGGCGCTATATAGATTAATTAATGATGATTTACCTTTAATAATAAAAACCCACAGAGCTTCAGACATAATTAAGCTCATTGAGCTAAAAAATACTTACAACCTGAATTTAATTATTATGGGAGCACAAGAGGCATCTTTAGTGGCAGATAAAATTGTTGAAAATAACATTCCTCTTATAGTTAACCCAATCAATAATATACCAAATTCATTTGACGAGTTAGCATCAAATATAAACATGACACCAATTCTTGAAAAAGCTGGTGCTACTCTAATGTTTAATGTTTCAAGGTCTCATAATTATCATTTGATTCGACAGGGTGCTGGAGTAGCTGTTGCTAATGGAATGTCATACGGTGGAGCAATCAAAGCTTTAACAACTAACGTTGCAAAGACATTTAACCTTAACAATAGAGGTTCTATTAAAGTTGGCAATATGGCCGATATTGTAGTCTGGGAAGCTGATCCACTTGAACCATCAAGCATGCCAGAAAAAGTTTTTATTAATGGTGTTGATACAGATTTAACTACAAGATCAACAAGGCTTAGAGATAGATATATTAAGGATTTAGACAAGCCTAGTATCTACAGAAAATAGTTAATCTTAAAATAAATTTATATTTTTCTAAGTATCTTGTGTAAATAAAACACATTGTTTAAGATTGATTGATGTTAATTAATTAATCTTTATGAAAAAAATATTTTTTTATCTATTAGCCCCTTTGTTTATTCTTGCCAGCTGCGGTGGTGGTGGAGGCGGAGGAAGTGCATCACCAGAATCTCCAGCAATTCCTTTACCAACGATTAATTTTTCATCTAATCAATCAGATGAGATAGATGTGGGATCTGAGTATTCTTTTAGCTGGACAACTTCTAATGCGCAATCATGCTCTACATCTGGCGATTGGAATACAACAGTTAATACAAATGGAAGCCATAGCTTGACTTTGAATGAATCAAAGACTTACAGATTTACATTGAGGTGTGTAAATAGTGAAGGATCATCAACATCAAAGTCTATAACTATTACTGCAAACTATTTATTGATTGGAGGCACAATCATTCATGAAGATAATACAGATAGAACAGTTTATATTGATCAAAACCAAAATAGGATTTTTGATAGTTATGAATATTCAGGCACATCAGACTCTAATGGCAATTTTCAAATTAGGTCAACTGCAAATATAGAATGTTTAAAAAACTATCCTGTTGCTGTTAATGACTCTTATTTATACTCCATAAACCCTACTCAAAATCAAACCAATGTGACTATTTCAAGCTTTACTTCATTATTTAAAAGCCTTACATCTTCAGGGTTATTTAATTTATCTGCTGATCTATATAATAGTGAAACCCCATGTAATATAGTTGATAGTAAAAAACAGGCATATATCACTAATCAATTTGATAGCGCAATTGAGCTTCAAAAAAATGCGACAGGATACTCATATTTAGATATCAAACAAAATCCGTCAAATTCAAATAAACCCTCAATCATAACCTCTAGATTTAATGATCTTGATAGTTTTTATCTGTCATTGGCTCAAATAGAGTCAGATATTATTACTTACGTAAAATCTTTACTTGATTCATCTTTATCGGGAACAGGATTTTCTTCAAATGATTACACAATTAGATCGACATCAGATCTTCATTACAGCAATTTATTAATTTTTCTTAATGACAATGATTATCCAGAATCGTTATGGTTGGGGGAAGAGGTTGCATCAGTTGATGATATTTCTTTAAGAGGGGATTTTGTGGTAGATGTCGATCCAAATTCAAATGTATCCATTGCAAATCTCAACGGATGGGATGAAAGTTTTTTTATTCATATTAATCCAATGTTTATTACTAACGATAATAAGTTAATGAGGGCTAGTCGTCCTTGTTGGGTAAATCCATCATCTTACTGCACACTCAATATTGCTAGTGATCTTTTTGGAGATGATTCTGCGGCACTATATGATTCTGAAATTTCATACTTGCTTCAAAAAGAAACCAGCAGAGGTTTAGAAAGAATGGAAACGGATGAGTACATAAACTCAATAGATAGTTCTTGTGAAGTTTACAAACATTACATAATCACAGACACAAATAATTATGACGATGATTCTTATTCCATGGACATGTACAGAAATAGGAGTACAGATATATGGTTAGATTACGAGGGAAGTTGTGATTCTGCTTATGCATATGTAGATTATAAATGGATGTCCTCAGTCAAATTTTATAATGATAATTCAGCAGTTTATTTAAGTTGGGATAATGAGACCATTGACAGTTTTCCTGATGCATACGGATTTCTAGAATTTGATCAAGATAACTTACCACCTAATCAGATAGGTAATGAATACATTAATGAATTTTTAAATAAACCATATATTTACAGTTTCGAAAACAATGAATTTAATATGACATCTGAGCTTTTGACTAGGGTAGCAAATGAAATGTATAACTACGCTATTGAAAAAATTTCCCAGGGTTCATTTGGTTGGGTTGGATATTGGGTAGAAAATGTAAATGGTGGAACTGCTTATGCAACTATAGAATCTGGATATTGGACATGGTATGTAAGCTGTTATCAGAATGGAGAAACTATTTTCAGCTATTCTTTAGATGAATATTCAGCTTCAGCATATCTTCTTGAGTGTCTTCAAACACAAAGCACTTCTTCAAGAGATGATGGATATGAATTTATATTTTCAAGATCGTCAACACATTCTTTAGACAATTCGAATTATACATTCGATCCATACATTGGCAGGGCCGGTGTATATGATCAGCTACAATCAAATCTATCTAATCAGTCCAATTCTGAAGCAAATCAGATCATAGAAGAAAAGAAAATTGAAAGAATAAAAAGAGATCAAATACAAAGTGCTTCTAATATAAAGAGATAACAAATCTTAGGTTAGTGGTGCCGGCACCAAGAGTCGAACTCGGGACCTACTGATTACAAATCAGTTGCTCTACCAGCTGAGCTATACCGGCGCGGGGAGAATTTTACATTAATTAAATCTTTCAGGGAATAGATTATTTTAAATATCTAATGCGCATCCAGTCCCTCCAAGGCCACAATACCCGTTAGGATTTTTTGCAAGATATTGTTGATGATATTCTTCAGCTAGATAAAACTTTGGGGCAAGCAATATTTCTGTTGTAATCTTTTGATAATTATTTTTGTCTAAAACTTCCTGATACTTTTTCATGGTTGAAAGGCTTATACCTAAATCCTCTTCAGATGAACAATAAATTACTGATCGATATTGTGTTCCTCTATCATTACCTTGTCGCATGCCTTGTGTTGGATCATGACATTCCCAAAAAGTTTTAAGAAGAGTATCAATTTTAATTACTGATGGGTCATAAACAACTTTTACAACTTCAACATGATTTGTTTCTTCATAACAAACTTGTTCATATGTGGGATTGATAGAATTTCCTCCAGCATAACCAACAGAGGTTAGCCATACACCTTCCAATACCCAGAATTTTCTTTCCACTCCCCAAAAACATCCTGCCCCAAAAATTATTTCATTGAAATCAGTAGGGGTATCTGAGCTCAGATCAATCCCACTAAGAAAATGTTTCATTTTTAATAAATACCCTCAATTGATATTTCTCCGTGTTCATATTTAATTTCTTCATTACCATTGATTTTCAAATTAAGACTTCCATCAGCATTAATCCCTAAAAATATACCTTCATTAATAATGTTATTGTTATGTTTAATTTTAATTTCATGATTTAAATGAACGCAATATTTATGCCAAAGCTCTTGCCAATCAGAAATTCCATTATCATAAAATTTAATATAACTATGAAGTAGTTTATTGATAAGTTCATCTCTTCTTAAATGAATTCCAAATTTATGTAAATCTCCCCACCAATCTTCTTTTGCAGGATGATTAAGATTTATACCTATACCTACAATATTGTTAATATCCTTTCCCATAACCTCTTTTTCAACGAGTATTCCTCCAATTTTTTTCTTATCAAGGAGCATGTCATTTGGCCATTTGAGGCCAATAGAATCATTTTTAATCATTGAATTTAGAGTTTTAACGCATATCAAGCCAACAATAAGGCTAAGAGGGATATTCTTTGGAAGTTCTTTAGAATAAATTGACATATAAACGTTGCCAGAACCCGGACTAGACCAATTTTTACCAAGCCTGCCTTTCCCCATTGTTTGTTGTTCAGCAATTACTACATGGAATTCTTTATTTTGATCAATTCTTTTACATTCTTCATTGGTTGAGTCAATATTTTCAAATAAATGTAAATTGACCCTGTTCTTAGGCAATTTATCTAAAATTTTGTGCTTATTTAACATATTCACTTTAAAAAACTGTTGACTTAAATGCATTCTAGAACAAAAATAGCTTGCTTGATATGGAGAGGTGGGTGAGTGGTTAATACCAGCAGACTGTAAATCTGCCGCTTCGGCTACGTAGGTTCGAATCCTACCCTCTCCACCATGACTATTTTAAGACCAAAAAACACTACAAAAATAATCCCAATTTATATTGAAAAAAGGTTGAGTTTATAACTTTTTAGAGGGATAATACGCCACCTTAAAATAGGATGCTACGTGAACGGGCTCATATAGCTCAGCGGTAGAGCACTTGCTTGGTAAGTAAGAGGTCACCGGTTCAAGTCCGGTTATGAGCTCCATTTAAGTATATTTAATTATTTCAGAGAGGCATAAAAAAAATGGCAAGAGAAAAATTTGAAAGAACGCTTCCCCACGTAAACGTAGGGACAGTTGGTCACGTTGACCATGGTAAGACAACACTTACAGCTGCACTAACAAAAGTTGCTGCTGAAGTATTCGGCGGAGACGCTGTTGACTTTGCAAATATTGATAATGCTCCAGAAGAAAGAGAAAGAGGTATTACTATTGCTACTTCTCATGTTGAGTATGTTTCAACTGCACGTCACTATGCACACGTTGATTGTCCAGGTCACGCAGACTATGTAAAAAATATGATTACTGGTGCTGCTCAAATGGACGGCGCTATATTAGTAGTAAGTGCTGCTGACGGTCCAATGCCTCAAACAAGAGAACATATCCTTTTAGCTAGACAGGTTGGTGTTCCATATATTGTTGTTTATATGAACAAAGCTGATCAAAATGACGATCCAGAAATGATAGAGCTTGTTGAAATGGAAATTAGAGAGCTATTAAACGAATATGATTTCCCAGGTGATGACACTCCTATCATTGTTGGTAGCGCGCTAAAAGCTCTTGAGGGTGATACATCTGAAATTGGTGTTCCTTCAGTTCAAAAACTTATTGAAACATTAGACTCATATGTACCAGAGCCAGAAAGACCAGTAGATGGTGCTTTCCTAATGCCTATTGAAGATGTGTTTACTATTTCAGGTAGAGGTACAGTGGTAACAGGCAGAATCGAAACTGGTATAGTCAATACTGGTGATCCTTTAGAAATTGTTGGTATCAAAGACACATCTACGACTACATGTACTGGTGTGGAAATGTTTAGAAAATCTTTGGATGAAGGAAGAGCTGGTGAAAACTGTGGTGTTCTTCTTAGAGGTGTTGAAAGAGATGCTGTTGAAAGAGGTCAAGTTATTGCTAAGCCTGGTTCAATTACACCTCATACAAAATTTGAAGCTGAGATATATGTGCTAAGTAAAGATGAGGGTGGAAGACATACACCATTCATGAATAACTACAGACCTCAGTTTTATTTTAGAACAACTGATGTAACTGGTGCTTGTGAGCTTCCAAGTGGTGTTGAAATGGTAATGCCTGGTGACAACATTAAAATGAATGTTGAGCTTATTGCTCCAATCGCTATGGACGAAGGTCTAAAATTTGCGATTAGAGAAGGTGGAAGAACAGTTGGTGCTGGCGTAGTATCAAAAATTATTGAGTAATTGAAGACTTATTAGCCGAGACCTTTGTGTCTCGGCTTGCTTGTCTCTGAGGAATATGAAAATTAATTTTAGGCCAGTAGCTCAATTGGTAGAGTACCGGTCTCCAAAACCGGGGGTTGTGGGTTCGAGACCCTCCTGGCCTGCCAAGTTTTACTTGGAGCCGAAATAGGAAATATATGGCTAAAGGATCAACTTCAAAATTATTAGATAACATTAAATGGTTTGCTGCATTAGCAGTATTTTCTGCTGCTGTTATTGGTAATAGTTATTTTGTAGAAGTTGCATTTTTATATCGAGTCCTTGGGGTTGTATTCTTATTTATTGTAGGCCTTGGCATATTAGCCACAACAAATTTTGGTTCAAATGCAATTAAGCTAATGAGAGAATCAAGAACAGAAATAAGAAGAGTCGTTTGGCCAACTCGAATTGAAACAACCCAAACATTTTTAGTAGTTTTCGGTTCAATTATAGTTCTATGCCTATTCTTTTGGGCGCTTGAATCACTTCTAACTTTTTTAACTAAACTGGTACTAGGATAACATTATGGATTGGTATGTAATTCAAGCTTATTCGGGCTACGAGAAAAAAGTTAAAGCTGCTCTTGAAGAAAAAATAGAACTTAATAATCTTGCTGAGAAATTCGGTGAGATACTAATACCAACAGAACAAATAGTTGAGTTAAAAGGCGGTTCAAAGAAAACAACTGAAAGAAAATTTTTTCCTGGTTACATATTAGTTCAAATGATTTTAGAAGATGATTCTTGGCAACTAGTTCAATCAACCCCAAGAGTATCTGGTTTTGTTGGGGGAACAAAGGATAGACCTTTACCAATTTCTGAAGAAGATGTTAATAACATTATAAATAGAATTGAAGTAGGTGAAGATGCCCCAGCTCCAAAAACAATATACGAACCAGGTGAAGTAGTGAGAGTTTGTGATGGACCTTTTAACGATTTCAACGGTGTTGTTGAAAACGTTGATTATGAAAGAAATATGGTTAAGGTTTCGGTTCAAATTTTAGGAAGAGCAACACCAGTTGATCTTGAGTTTATACAAATTGAGAAAACATAATGGCAAAAAAAGTAGCAAATATTCTTAAATTACAAATACCTGCGGGCGGAGCTAATCCAAGTCCTCCAGTTGGACCTGCTCTAGGTCAAGTTGGTGTAAACATAATGGATTTTTGTAATGCATTTAACTCTGAAACTCAAAATGCAGAAAAGGGATTACCTCTTCCAGTAGTTATAACTGTATACGAAGATAAATCTTTCACATTTGTTGTTAAAACACCTCCGGCTGCTGTGTTAATTAAGAAAGCTTTAGGAATACCAAAAGGAAGTGGTGAACCAAATAGAGAAAAGGTTGGAAAGTTAACAAGAGCACAACTTGAAGATATAGCAAAACAAAAAGAACCTGATTTAAATTCAAATGACATAGATGCTGCTGTTTTAATTATTGCAGGAACAGCAAGAAGCATGGGCGTTGAGGTAGATTTATGAGTAAGTTAACAAAAAAACAAAAAATTCTAGTTGAAAAAGTTGATCCTGAGAAAACTTACTCAGTTTCTGAGGCTCTAGAAATAATGCAATCTGTTAAGTCAACTAAGTTCGAAGAATCTGTTGATATTGCAGTAAGGCTGGGTGTGGATCCTAATAAATCTGATCAAAATGTAAGAGGTGCAGTAACGCTCCCTAATAGTTTAGGTAAAGCTGTAACCGTTGCTGTTTTTGCAGACGGAGATCAAGCAGATGCAGCAAAAGATGCTGGAGCTGAATTTATTGGTATGGATGATTTAGCAGAAAAATTTACAAAAGAAGAAGTAAATGTTGATGTGGTAATTTCAACAAATGCTGCAATGAAAGTTGTTGGTAAGCTTGGTCAAGTTTTAGGTCCAAAGGGTTTAATGCCAAATCCAAAGACTGGAACTGTAACAGATGATGTTGCAACAGCAATAAATAATGCAAAAGCTGGACAAGTAAGATTTAGAACAGATAAAAACGGAATTATTCATGGAAGTATTGGCAAAGTATCTTTTGATACAGATAAAATTATTGCCAATGCATCTGCATTACTAGAAGAATTAAAAAAATTAAAACCAGCATCTGCTAAGGGTGTATACATAGGTAATATTGCTTTAAGTAGCACTATGGGGCCAGGAATAAAAATTAATTCCTCAGAGTTGGTCTAAGTTTTAGCTTTATAAGAAATTATAAAGTTAGATAGTTGCGTTTACGCAGCCGTCAAAGACCGTAGGTGTCGTAAGACTTAATTTCCTACGTAGGTGGTGTTCAAATTGTAATTTTGCAATTTGTCGCCGAATGGCCGAAAGGCTTTAACAGGAGAATTGCTGTGGCGTTATCGAAAAGTGAAAAAGAAAAAATTGTAGGCGAAGTTAAAGAAGTTGCATCTAATGCATCATCTTTAGTTATTTCAGATGCTAGAGGCCTTAAGGTCAGTGAGCTATCTGAGGTAAGACAAAAAGCTACTCAATCAGGTATTCACATTCAGGTTATAAAAAACTCACTTGCTAAATTAGCATTTGAGGGTACTGATTTTGGATGTTCTGATGAAGTTTTAGTTGGCCCATCACTATTTGCTTTTTCATTTGAAGAGCCTGGTGCAGCTGCAAAGTTACTCAAAACATATGCTAAAAACTTTGATAATTTAGATATCAAAGCATTAGTTGTTGAGGGTCAATTGCTTGATGGAAGCCAGATAGATATTCTAGCTAGCTTACCTTCTAAGGATGAGGCTTATGGTCTTATTGCTAATGTATTGCAAGCGCCAGTTACCAAGTTTGCTACTTTATTAAATGAAGTTCCAAGTAAACTTGCGAGAGTTTTATCAGCAGTTCATGACAAAAAAAAGGCATCTGCCTAAATTATAAGGAGAATTAAAAATGGCAACTAGTAAAGAAGATATTTTAAAGGCTATTGAGGAAATGTCTGTGATGGATCTTGTTGATCTTATTTCAGATATTGAAGAAAAATTTGGTGTAACAGCAGCAGCAGCAGTTGCAGCAGCACCTGCAGCAGCAGGTGGTGGCGACGCTCCAGCAGCAGAAGAAAAAGATTCTTTTGATGTTGTATTAAGTGCAGCTGGAGATCAAAAAGTTCAAGTAATTAAAGCAGTAAGAGCGATTACTGGTCTTGGACTTAAAGAGGCTAAAGATATGGTTGATGGAGCACCAAGTACTGTTAAAGAGGGTGCAAGTAAAGATGATGCAGAGGCAATGGTAGCTCAGTTAACTGAAGCCGGTGCAACAGCTGAACTTAAATAACATTAAACCTATAAATCTATATTAATTAAAAGGGCGCATTTATGTCATACAGTTATACAGAAAAGAAAAGAATAAGAAAAAACTTTGGTACTTTTGCAAAGGTCATGGATCTTCCTAACCTTATTGAAACCCAAACAAAATCTTATTCTGAATTTTTACAAGCTGATGTGGCGCCTGAAGCAAGGAAAAAACAGGGACTTGAAGAAGTTTTCCAGTCATTATTTCCAATTAAAAGTGTTTCAGGTAATGCTGCTCTTGAATATGTTTCATATGAGCTAGGAAAGAACACTTATGATGTTCAAGAATGCTTAATACAAGGTTTATCATATTCCGCACCCCTAAGAATCAAAGTTAAATTAGTTCTCTATGATAGAGAATCAAACTTTAAAGAAGTAAAAGATATAAAAGAAGGCGAAGTGTTTATGGGAGAAGTTCCTTTAATGACTTCTGATGCATCTTTTATTGTAAATGGAACTGAAAGGGTTGTTGTATCTCAGCTTCATAGGTCTCCTGGTGTTTTTTATGATCATGATAAAGGTAAGACTCATTCTTCAGGAAAAGTTTTATATTCTGCAAGAATAATTCCTTACAGAGGTTCATGGCTAGATTTTGAGTTTGATCCTAAAGACATTCTGTTTAGTCGTATTGATAGAAGAAGAAAGATACCTGCAACAATAATGCTAAGAGCATTAGATATGGGTACAGAGGAAATATTGTCTGAGTTTTATGATGAGGATATTTTCACTTTAGAAAAAGACACCGTTAAACTTGCTCTTATACCAGAAAGACTTAGAGGTGAAACTTTACCTGTTGACCTTAAGGTTAAAAGTAAGGTCTATGTAGAGGCTGGCAAAAGAATTACAGCAAGACATATCAAAGAATTATCAAATGCAAAAGTAAGTGAAATCACATTAGATGAGCAATTTCTTTTTGGCAAGGTTCTTTCAAAAGACATTTTTAATAAAGAAACTGGTGAAGTTTTATTTGTTGCAAACACAGAAATCGATGAGGCTGTTCTAGAGGCCTTAAAAGAAAATAATATTAACGAGATTTCATGCTTATTTATTAATGAGTTAGATAAAGGACCATATATTTCAAACACACTTAGAGCAGATCCAACATCTAATAGATTAGAAGCTCTTGTCGAAATATATAGAATGATGAGACCGGGAGAGCCGCCAACTAAAGACTCTGCCGAAACTTTATTTAATAACTTATTTTTCAATGAAGAGAGATACGATCTTTCTGAAGTTGGAAGAATGAAATTCAACAGAAGATTAAAATTAGATTCAAAGAAAGATAATCCTCATATTCTTGATAAAGAAGACATTATTGAGGTTATGAAGGGAATAGTTAATATTAGAGACGGCCATGATATTGTTGATGATATTGACCATTTAGGTAACAGAAGAGTTAGATCTGTTGGTGAAATGACTGCCAATCAGTTTAGAGTAGGCTTAATTAGAGTTGAAAGAGCTGTAAGAGAAAGACTTAGTATGGCAGAAGCAGATGAGCTTGGTCCACAAGATTTAATAAATGCAAAACCTGTTACAGCTGCAATTAAAGAGTTTTTTGGTTCAAGTCAGTTATCTCAGTTTATGGACCAAAACAATCCATTATCTGAAATAACTCATAAAAGAAGAGTTTCTGCTCTAGGACCTGGTGGCCTAACAAGAGAAAGGGCAGGATTTGAAGTCAGAGACGTTCATCCAACTCATTATGGAAGAGTATGCCCTATCGAAACTCCGGAAGGACCAAATATTGGATTAATTAATTCTTTTGCTTCTTATTCAAGAACAAATCAGTATGGGTTTATTGAAACTCCATATAGGAAAGTTGTTAATGGAAAAGTAACAGATGAAATTATTTATCTATCTGCAATTGACGAAGCTGAGCATGTTATTGCTCAGGCAAACGTTGCTTTAGATAAAAATAGCAAATTTGTAGATGATCTTGTTGCAGTAAGGCATGCAAGTGAATTTGAGCTCATGTCACCTGACAGAGTTGATTTAATGGATGTATCTCCTCAACAGGTTGTATCAATTGCAGCATCCTTAATACCTTTCTTGGAACATGATGATGCTAACAGGGCATTAATGGGATCAAATATGCAACGACAGGCAGTTCCAGTTCTAAGAGCTGAAAAGCCTTTAGTAGGAACTGGGCTTGAATCCGTTGTTGCCAGAGATTCTGGAGTATGTATTGTTGCTAAAAATAATGGCGTTGTTGAGAGTGTTGATGCTTCAAGAATAGTTGTTCGAGTAACAGATAAGAAATCTAAATCAGCATCCGATGTGTATAACTTAGTCAAATATACTAGATCAAATCAAAATACATGTATAAATCAAAGACCAATTGTACAGATTGGTGATGTGGTAAAAGCTGGAGATGTTCTAGCTGATGGACCATCTGTAGATAATGGTGAGCTAGCTTTAGGGCAAAATATTCGTATTGCCTTTATGCCATGGAATGGATATAACTTTGAGGATTCAATTCTTATATCAGAAAAAGTTGCTAGAGAAGATAGATTTACCTCTATTCACATTCAAGAAATTGTCTGTGTGGCAAGAGACACTAAACTTGGATCAGAAGAAATTACTGCTGATATACCAAATGTTGGCGAGGGATCACTTAACAAACTAGATGATTGTGGAATAGTTTATGTTGGTGCTGAGGTAGCGCCAGGTGATATATTGGTTGGAAAGATTACTCCAAAGGGAGAAACCCAACTCTCACCTGAAGAAAAATTATTAAGAGCTATATTTGGAGAAAAAGCTTCTGATGTTAAAGATACATCACAAAGATCTAGCTCAAAGGGTACCGTTATCGGCGTAGAGGTCTTTACAAGAGATGGTGTTGAGAAAGACGAAAGAACACAAGCAATCGAACAAGATCATCTAGATCAATCTAAAAAAGATGCTGATGATGAGGCTACAGTTGTAGAGCAGGCAACTAAAACAAGGTTGTGTGAATTATTAAAAAATAAAAAAGCTATCAAAGGAAATGGTGTTAAAAAGGGTGAAACACTTTCTTTAGAAAAATTAGAATCGCTTGAAATAAATGATATTTTCTCAATCAGAACAGATGCTGACAACGTAAATGATGTTATCGAAGATACTGAAAAAAGTTACAACGAATATATCAAAGATATCAAAACAAGATTTGATGAAAAGAAAGCCAAAATTACTAGAGGACATGACCTTGCTCCAGGTGTAATAAAGATTGTTAAAGTTTATTTAGCTATCAAAAGAAGAATTCAACCTGGTGATAAGATGGCTGGTCGTCATGGTAATAAAGGTGTTATTTCTGAAATTATGCCTGTAGAAGATATGCCTTATGATGACAATGGTAATCCTGTTGATATTGTTCTAAACCCATTGGGTGTTCCATCTAGGATGAATGTTGGACAAATTCTTGAAACGCACATGGGATATGCTGCGAAGGGTATTGGTGAAAAAATTGATTCAATGATCAAATCAAATTCTAAGCCTGCAGAACTAAAAGAATATTTAGACAAGCTTTACAATAAAAATGCAGCTAACAAAGAAGACATTTCATCATTCAATAATTCTGAAATTCTTGAATTAGCAAATAATCTTAAAGATGGTTTGCCAATTGCAACACCTGTATTCGATGGTGCCAAAGAAAGTGAAGTTAAAGATTTATTAAAATTAGCTGATTTACCAGAATCTGGACAAATCACCCTATATGACGGAAGGACAGGAAGTAAATTTGATAGACCAGTTACCGTTGGTTACATGTACATCATCAAATTAAATCACTTGGTTGATGACAAAATGCATGCTAGATCAACTGGTTCATATAGCTTAGTCACTCAACAACCATTGGGTGGTAAAGCTCAATTTGGTGGCCAAAGATTTGGTGAGATGGAAGTCTGGGCACTTGAGGCATATGGCGCTTCATACTCATTACAAGAGATGTTAACAGTTAAATCAGATGATGTTTCTGGTAGAACTAAGATGTATAAAAACATCGTTGATGGTAGTTACGAAATGGATGCGAATATACCTGAGTCATTTAATGTTCTTAGTAAAGAAATTAAATCTTTGGGTATTAATCTTGAATTAGATTCAGAAAACTAGGAGATAAAATTGAGAGACTTATTAAATTCTTTAAAAACAGGACAGGATGATTTCACAACCATTTCTGCGGGTCTAGCTTCTCCTCAGGTAATAAAATCTTGGTCTTTTGGTGAAGTAAAAAAACCTGAAACTATTAACTACAGAACCTTTAAACCTGAAAGAGACGGTTTATTTTGTTCAAAAATATTTGGACCTATCAAGGATTATGAATGCATCTGTGGTAAGTACAAAAGAATGAAGCATAGAGGGGTTGTATGTGAAAAATGTGGAGTTGAGGTTACTCTCGCAAAAGTAAGAAGAGAAAGAATGGGTCATATCGATTTGGCTGCTCCTGTTGCTCATATTTGGTTTCTTAAGTCCTTGCCATCAAGAATTGGACTTCTTCTAAACACCACTCTAAGAGAAATTGAACGAGTTCTTTATTTTGAAAGCTATATTGTTACTGATCCAGGCCTTACTGAACTTGAAAAGGGACAAATTCTTACTGAAGAAGAATGGGTTGAGAAATATGAAGAATTTGGTGATGAGTTCTCTGCTGGTATGGGTGCTGAAGCTGTAAAAATTCTTCTTGAAGAGTTAGATATCAATGAAGAAATTAGAGAAATTAGAGAAGAAATACCTCAAACTAATTCTGAAACAAAGCTAAAAAAACTTTCAAAGCGTTTAAAGCTTCTTGAGGCATTTAACGAATCTGGTAACAGACCAGAGTGGATGATAATGGATGTATTACCAGTATTACCACCTGATCTTAGACCGCTTGTACCTCTTGAGGGAGGAAGATTTGCTACATCTGACCTTAACGATCTTTATAGAAGAGTTATCAATAGAAATAACAGACTTAAAAGATTGCTAGAGCTTAGTGCTCCAGAGATTATTGTAAGAAATGAAAAGAGAATGCTACAAGAATCTGTTGATGCACTTCTAGATAATGGAAGAAGAGGAAGAGTTATAACAGGAACAAACAAAAGACCTCTTAAATCTCTCGCTGATATGATTAAAGGTAAAGGCGGAAGATTTAGACAAAATCTGTTGGGTAAAAGGGTAGATTATTCAGGAAGATCAGTTATTGTTTCTGGCCCAAATTTAAAATTACACCAATGTGGCTTACCTAAGAAAATGGCACTTGAGTTATTCAAGCCCTTTGTTTATGGAAAACTTGAACAACGAGAGCTAGCTACAACTATTAAAGCTGCTAAAAAATTAGTTGAGAGAGAGACACCAGAAGTTTGGGAAGTTTTAGATGATGTTATTAGAGAGCATCCAGTATTGCTAAACAGAGCTCCTACACTGCATAGACTAGGACTTCAGGCTTTTGAGCCAAAGTTAATTGAAGGTAAAGCTATTCAATTGCATCCATTAGTTTGTGTTGCTTTTAATGCCGACTTTGATGGAGACCAGATGGCTGTTCACGTACCTTTAACTTTAGAGGCGCAGTTAGAAGCAAGAGCTCTAATGATGTCAACTAATAATATTTTGTCACCTGCTGACGGTTCACCAATCATTAATCCAACGCAAGATGTCGTGCTTGGGTTGTATTACATGACTAGAGATAATGCAAATGCAATTGGAGATGGCAGAGTATTTAGTGATCCAGATGAGGTTCTGAGAGCATATGAAACTGAAACTTTAGATATTCATTCATCAATAAAAGTTAGAATCACTAACGAAAATGGTGACAAAGCTATTCATGAGACTACCGTGGGTAGAGTTTTAATATGGAGAATAACACCTGTTGAAGTAGGCTTTGAGAATATTAATAAAGTTTTAAATAAAAAACTAATCTCCAAGCTTGTTGATATTTCATACAGAAGAGCTGGACTTAAGAAAACTGTTATTTTTGCAGACCAACTAATGTATCTAGGTTTTGATTTTTCAACTAAATCAGGATCATCCATTGGAGTTAATGATTTTGTAATTCCAGAGGAGAAAGCAAAGATTATTGATGATTCAGAAAAAGAAGTAAAAGCAATTGAGAAACAATTTGATTCAGGTCTTGTCACTAGAGGCGAGAGATACAACAAAGTTATTGACATATGGTCTAGAGCAAACGAGCAGGTAGCTAAGGCTATGATGGAGAAGATAAGTACTGAAACTGCTGAAACTCCTGATGGAAAAAATGTAGAACAATCATCATTTAATTCCGTATATATATATGCTGATTCTGGAGCAAGGGGTTCACCTGCACAGATTAGACAGCTTTCCGGTATGAGGGGTTTAATGTCAAAGCCTGATGGATCAATTATTGAGACACCAATTACAGCTAACTTCCGTGAAGGTCTGTCTGTTCTTCAATACTTTATTTCTACTCATGGAGCAAGGAAGGGTCTTGCTGATACTGCTTTGAAGACAGCTAATTCAGGTTACTTAACTAGAAGACTATGTGACGTATCAATGGATTCAGTTATTAATATTGATGATTGTGGTACTGAAAATTCAATTACTGTTACATCTATTATTGATGGTGGAGAAATAATACAACCATTAACAGATAGAATCTTAGGAAGAGTTATTGCTGAACCAATATTAGATAGCGATGGTAATGAACTTTATGCAAAAGATACAATGCTAGATGAAGATGCGGTTGATAGAATTGAGTCTTTAAACCTAGCGTCTCTTAAAGTTAGATCTCCAATGACTTGTGAGGCATCTATAGGTGTTTGTTCCAAGTGTTATGGAAGAGACTTAGCAAGAGGTCACCTAGTTCATAGAGGTGAGGCAATTGGTGTTGTTGCAGCTCAATCAATTGGTGAGCCAGGCACTCAGCTTACTATGCGTACTTTCCACATTGGTGGTGCTGCATCAAGCGCATCAGAAGACAATGCAATTTTCAATAAAAATGATGGTGTTGTCACTTTTAGTGATGATATTAAAACTGTAACAAATAAAGATAAGCTCGAAGTTGTTGTTTCAAGAAATGCAATGGCAACAATCACTGAAGCAAGCGGAAAAATTATTGAGCAATATAAAGTTCCATATGGCGCCACTCTTGAAGTTAAAGACAAATCTGAGCTTGAAGCAGGTATTAAAATTGCATCATGGGATCCATATACAAGACCAATTATTGCCGAAGTTTCAGGTAAAGTTAAATTTGAAGACATTGATGACGGCGTAACAGTTAGAGAGCAGATGGATGATCTTACTGGTCTTTCAAGTATGGAAATTCTTGAGGTTTCAGATAGACCAACTGCCGGAAGAGATATGTCGCCAAAAGTTTTGATTCAAGACTCTAAAGGTAAGACTTTGTTAATGGGAGAATTTAAAGCACCTGCTGAGTATCCATTACCTGCGGGAGGCCTAGTCAATATTGCTAATGGTCAAAAAATAACTGCTGGTGAAGTTATAGCAAGAATGCCTTTAGTTGCATCAAAAACTAAAGATATTACTGGTGGTTTACCTAGAGTTGCTGATCTATTTGAAGCAAGAAAGCCAAAAGATGCAGCAGTTTTATCAGAGGAAACTGGAATTATTTCATTCGGTAAAGAGACTAAAGGTAAAGTTAGATTGGTTATAACACCTGAAGGAGCTACTAAAAAATCACAGAATGCCGAAATGTTAATACCTAAACATAGAACATTATCTGTATTTGAGGGTGAAAGAATCTCTAAAGGCGATATTATTTCTGACGGCCCATATAGTCCTCATGACATCCTTAGACTAAAAGGTATTCCTGAATTAACAAACTTTATAGTTAATGAAATTCAAGATGTATATAGACTTCAAGGGGTATCAATCAATGATAAGCATATTGAAACCATCTTAAGACAAATGTTAAGAAAAGCATTAATTATCGATGGCGGTGATACTAAGTTCATTCAAGGTGATCAAGTTAGTTATGCTGAATTGAAAGAAGAAAATGAAAAAGTTGAGGCTGATGGTAAAACTCCAGCAGAATTTGAAAGAGTACTATTGGGAATAACGAAAGCATCACTTGCAACTGATTCATTTATTTCAGCTGCATCTTTCCAAGAAACTACAAGGGTTTTAACTGAGGCTGCAGTAACTGGTAAAAAAGATCATCTAAGAGGTCTTAAGGAAAACGTTGTTGTTGGAAGGTTAATACCTGCTGGTACAGGTATGGAGTTCCATGACAGACTAAAAAATAAAAAACAATACGATCTTGAGGAACAAACACTTTCTGCTGATGATATAGAGGCAGCGCTAAGACAAGAACTTCAAGAAAATGAGGAATAATGTTGACCGCGGCTTATCTGCTCTATAAAATCGCGACCTAACTAAAATAAATTATTATGGCAACAGTAAATCAATTATTAAAAAAGTCTAGAAAACCAAAAGTTAGAAAGACTGACGTACCGGCACTAAATGCATGCCCACAAAGAAGAGGCGTATGCACTCGTGTTTATACAACAACACCAAAAAAACCTAACTCTGCTCTTAGAAAAGTTTGTAGGGTTAGATTAACAAGTGGGTATGAAGTAACTTCATACATAGGTGGAGAAGGTCACAACCTTCAAGAACATTCATTAGTTCTAATAAGAGGTGGTAGGGTAAAAGATTTACCTGGTGTCAGATATCATACAGTTAGAGGTACGCTTGATACATCAGGAGTTGCTAATAGAAAGCAAAGAAGATCCAAATATGGAGCTAAGAAAGGTAAATAATTATGCCAAGAAGAAGAAGTCCCGAGAAAAGAAAAGTTTTACCAGATCCTAAGTACAAGGATGTAATTCTTGCTAAATTTATGAACAATCTAATGAAAGATGGCAAAAAGTCTGTTGCAGAAAAAATTGTATATGGAGCATTTGATCAAATTACTAAAACATCCAAGGAAGAGCCATTAGATGTTTTTATGAAAGCTTTAGAAGAAGTCAGTCCGGTTGTTGAAGTTAAGTCAAGAAGAGTTGGCGGTGCAAACTATCAAGTTCCAATTGAAATTCGACCTGCACGAAGACAAGCTCTCGCTATGAGATGGATTGTAGATGCAGCAAGAAAAAGAAGTGAAAAATCTATGAATTTAAGACTTGCTGGAGAACTTCTTGATGCTTCACAGAAAAAAGGTTCTGCTGTTAGAAAAAGAGAAGATGTTCACAAAATGGCTGAAGCAAACAAAGCTTTCTCTCATTTCAGATTTTAATCATTAATTAAGTAAAAAAATTATGGCAAGACAAACTGTTTTAAATAAATATCGTAATGTTGGTATATGTGCACACGTTGATGCCGGAAAAACAACAACAACTGAAAGGGTTCTTTTTTATACCGGACTTTCTCATAAAATTGGAGAAGTTCATGATGGTGCTGCCACAATGGACTGGATGGAACAGGAACAAGAAAGAGGTATAACAATTACTTCTGCTGCTACCACATGTTTTTGGAGTGGAATGGAGCAACAGTTTCCTCAGCACAGAATAAATATTATCGATACGCCAGGTCACGTTGATTTTACAATTGAAGTTGAAAGATCTCTAAGAGTTCTTGACGGTGCTGTAGTGGTTTTTTGTGGTACCTCTGGTGTTGAGCCTCAGTCTGAAACAGTATGGAGACAAGCAAATAGATATGAAGTTCCAAGAGTTGTATTTGTTAATAAAATGGATAGAGCTGGAGCAAACTTTGAAAAGGTTGTAGAGCAAATTAAAACAAGGCTTCAAGCCAATATCGTTCCAATTCAATATAACATCGGTGCTGAAGAAGATTTTAAAGGTGTTGTTGATCTTATAAACAACAGAGCAATCTACTGGAATGAAGATGATCAAGGTCTTACTTTTGACTCAAAAGAAATTCCTGCTGAACTAGTTGATAAATGTTCTCAACTAAGAGAAGAAATGGTTGAAGCAGCAGCTGAGGCCAATGAAGAGCTTATGGATGCTTACCTAGAATCTGGTGAACTTTCAGTAGAGCAAATAAAAGAAGGTTTAAGAATAAGATCATTGGCAAATGAGTTAATTGTTGGTTTGTGTGGTTCAGCGTTCAAGAATAAAGGTGTCCAAGCTATGCTTGACGCTGTAGTTGATTTCTTACCAGCGCCGGATGAGGTTAAAGCAATAACAGGCGTTATTCCAAATAACTCGCAAGAAGATGAGGTTGAGGACTCTAGAAAATCATCAGACGAAGAGCCATTTTCTGCGCTTGCATTTAAAATTGCTACTGATCCATTTGTTGGAACCCTTACATTTATAAGAGTATATTCTGGTGTTTTATCAGTTGGTGATGCAGTTATTAATTCAACAAAGTCAAAAAAAGAAAGAGTTGGAAGAATGGTGCAAATGCATTCAAATAATAGAGAAGAAATTAAAGAAGTTAGAGCTGGTGATATTGCAGCTTGTATTGGTTTAAAAGATATAACAACTGGTGATACATTGTCTGATGCTGATAAGCCAATTGTATTAGAAAGAATGGATTTCCCTGAACCGGTTATTTCAGTAGCAGTCGAACCAAAATCAAAACCAGATCAAGAAAAGATGTCTTTAGCATTGGGTAAACTTGCTCAAGAGGATCCATCATTTAGAGTAGCAAGTGATGAAGAATCCGGACAAACCATAATTTCTGGTATGGGTGAGTTGCATTTAGATGTGCTTGTTGATCGTATGAAAAGAGAATTCTCAGTTGAGGCAAATATTGGTAAACCTCAAGTAGCATACAGAGAGACAATCAAAGAGACGGTTGAGGTAGAAGGAAAGTTTGTAAGACAATCAGGTGGTAAAGGTCAATACGGACATGTTTGGTTAAAACTTGAACCTTTAGGACTTGATGATGAATACGAATTTGTAGATAAAATTGTTGGTGGTGTGATACCTAAAGAATATATACCTGCTGTTAATAAGGGAATTCAAGAACAAATGCAAAATGGTGTGATTGCCGGATATCCTTTATTGGCTTTAAGGGCAACATTGTATGATGGATCATTCCATGATGTTGATTCAAACGAAATGGCTTTCAAAATTGCTGGTTCAATGGCGCTAAAAGAAGGCGCTAACAAAGCCAAACCTGCAATATTAGAGCCTATTATGAAGGTTGTTGTAGTAACTCCTGAAGAACACATGGGTGACGTTGTTGGTGATTTAAACAGAAGAAGAGGAATTATATTAGGAATGGAAGATATTACCTCAGGCAAAGAAGTTTCATCAGAAGTACCTTTAGCTGAAATGTTTGGATATGCAACCGATCTTAGATCTGCAACCCAGGGTAGGGCTACATTCACTATGGAATTTACTAAGTATGGTGAAGTTCCAAGCAACATTGCAGAGGGTTTAAAAACCTCATAATTAAGGGGCTAATAAACTTTCTAATATTGTTGACAGTATAGCCATAAGGGGCTTAGAATACGCCACATTTTGCGTTTAGCGAAATAAATTTTTAAATGAAATAATAGGATAATTAAGGTAAGAAATGGAGAATCAATCAATCAGAATTAGGCTTAAGGCTTTTGATTATAGACTGATAGATGCTTCAGCTAAATTAATTGTAGAGACTGTTAAAAAGACAGGCGCAGTAATTAATGGACCTATTCCTTTACCTGTTAAAAAAGAGAGAACAACTATATTGAAATCTCCGCATAAAGATAAAGATGCAAGAGACCAATATGAGATTGTTACATATAAGAGACTAATGGATATAGTCAAGCCAACTGATAAAACAGTTGATGCTTTGATGAAGTTAGATCTATCCTCAGGGGTAGATGTTCAGATAAGCTTAGGCTAGTCCAAATTTTAACGCAATAGCGGCCATAGAGGGTGATTAGCCCCGTAAAAGGAGAATAAATTGAGCATAGGCTTAATAGGAAAAAAATCTGGAATGTCTCGTCTTTTTCTTGAAGACGGTGAATCAGTACCAGTTACTGCAGTTTCTGTTTGCGGTAATTTCATTGCTGATATAAAGACTTCTGAAAGAGATGGTTACAATGCATTTGTTGTATCAAAAACCACTAAATCAAATAACATCAATAAAGCTAAAAGTGAGTTTTATAAAAAAATTAACTTAGAGCCAGGAATACTTGCTGAGTTTAGATCATCTGAGGAGATATCAGAAGAATATGAAGTAGGCAAACATTTAACAGCTGATATTTTTGAAGTAGGACAGTATGTTGATGTTACTGGAACATCTAAAGGTAAGGGTTATGCAGGCGTAATTAAACGACATAATTTCTCAATGCAAGATGCAACACATGGTAATTCATTATCACATAGAGCACATGGCTCAATTGGTCAATGTCAAACTCCAGGAAGAGTTTGGAAAGGAAAGAAAATGTCTGGTCACATGGGTAATGTGCAGAAGACTGTTCAAAGTTTAAAAATAGTTGATTTAGATGTAGAAAATAATGTCATTTATATCAAAGGTGCAGTTCCAGGTTTTAATGGATCTGATTTAAAAATCAAACCAGCGCTGAAAAAATCATGAAAATAGAATTACTCTCATCAACAAAAAATCAAGATATAAATATATCTGAAAACGCTTTTAGCAAAGATTTTAATGAAGCACTAGTTCATCAAGCTGTTGTAAGCTTTCTTGCTGGGTCAAGACAGGGTTCTTCAAAACAAAAGACAAGATCTGAAGTTCGCGGCGGAGGTAAAAAACCATACAGACAAAAAGGAACTGGTAGAGCTCGTGCAGGTACTATTAGAAGTCCTCTATGGAGAGGTGGTGGTATAGCATTTGCAGCTACACCAAGAGATTACAGTAAGAAAATTAATAAGAAGATGTATAGAGCTGCTATAAGATCTATATTTTCTGAACTTCTTAGACAAGGAAGACTGGTTGCAATAGAAAAACCTGTCTTAGAAAAACCTAAAACAAAAGAGATAGCTAATTTTTTAAAAGAGTTTTCTTTAAGCAAGGTTTTAATAATTACTGATGAGTTAGATGTTAATTTATATCTGTCAGCTAGAAATATTCCAAATGTTGACATTATTACAGTAAGAGAAATTAATCCTGTAAATCTATTAAAAGCTCAAAAGGTTGCTGTCACTGCTGATGCCTTTCAGAAAATTGAGGAGTGGATAGATGCATAACGAAAAACTATACACATTAATTAAATCTCCTATTGTTACTGAAAAATCAGCAAGAATTGGCGAGTCTTTAAAGCAGATAGTCTTTAAAGTTGATCTTGATTCAAATAAAAGAGAGATAAAGAAGGCTGTTGAAGAACTATTCAAAGTTGAAGTTTTAAAAGTTACTACTTCTGTTGTTAAAGGTAAAAGGAAGCGCAACAGATTTGGTATGTATAAAAGATCAGATTATAAAAAAGCGTTTGTTTCAATAAGTAAAGATTCTGAAATACAGTTTGAGGGAATTAATTAATCATGGCAGTCATAAAAGCAAAACCTACTAGTCCTGGAAGACGGGGTGTAATAGCAGTAAAGGCTGACTTATACAAAGGCAAGCCCTTAAAATCACTCACTCGTGTCAAATCAAAGAATGGTGGAAGAAATAATAACGGAAGAATAACGGTTAGACATCAAGGCGGAGGCCACAAACAGCATTATAGAGTCATTGACTTTAAGCGTAATAAGTTTGATATCCCTGCAGTTGTAGAGAGAATTGAATACGACCCTAATAGATCAGCTCATATAGCACTTCTATTATATAAAGATGGTGAAAGAAGATATATTATCGCCCCTTCTAAATTAAAAGTTGGTGATGAAGTTATATCAGCTGACAATTGTGAAATTAAAGTTGGCAATTCAATGAAGCTAAAAGATATTCCATTAGGTACTAACGTTCATTGTGTTGAGCTAAAACCCTTAAAGGGTGCACAACTTGCAAGAAGTGCTGGAACTTCTGCAAGATTGGTAGCTAAAGAAGGGATATATGCAACATTAAGACTTCAGTCTGGCGAAACTAGAAAAGTTTTATGGGAATGCAGAGCAACTTTAGGGACTGTATCAAATCAAGAAAATAATCTTAAGTCATTAGGTAAAGCCGGCGCTAAAAGATGGAGAGGTGTTAGACCTACTGTAAGAGGTGTTGCTATGAACCCAGTTGACCATCCACACGGTGGTGGTGAAGGAAGAACGTCAGGAGGAAGACATCCATCTACTCCATGGGGTGTTCCGACAAAAGGTTACAAGACAAGAAAAAATCAAAGAACTGATGACCTAATTATTAGAAGAAGAGGAAGTAGGAAGTAAATAATATGCCAAGATCATTAAAAAAAGGACCATTCATAGACTTATCTCTTGAAAAAAAAGTAGAGGCTGCTTTGGCGTCTAATGATAAAAGACCTATAAAAACATGGTCCAGAAGATCAATGATTAACCCGTCTATGGTGGGTCTAACTATTGCAGTTCACAACGGTAGACAACATGTACCTGTTTATATCAATGAGGATATGGTTGGTCATAAACTGGGTGAATTTGCTATGACAAGAACTTTTAAAATGCACTCTGGCGATAGGAAGGCTAAATAATGGAAACAAGAGCTTATTTAAAAGGTACTAGATTATCACCACAAAAAGCTGGTCTAGTTGCCAATGCTATAAGAGGAAAGTCTGTTCAAGATGCTATGGACTTCCTAAGTTTTAATAAGCAAAAAGGATCTGCAGTCATCAAAAAGTTGCTGGAATCTGCAATCGCAAATGCTGAGCATAATAATAAGGCAGACGTAGATTTATTATCAGTTAAATCAATAATTGTTAATCAAGGAATGAGATTAAAAAGAATGAAACCAAGAGCTAGAGGTAGAGCCGATAGAATTATTAAGCCTACATGCCATATAGAAATCATATTAGCTGAGGGAAGTAAGTAATGGGACAAAAAGTAAATCCAACAGGTTTTAGATTAGGAACATCTAAAAAGCAAAACGCTAATTGGTATGCCAAAGGCAAAGACTTTTCTACAAATTTAATTCAAGATTTAAAAGTTAGAGAATACTTCAAGAAAAAACTTAAAAATTCTTCAATTAGCAGAATTGAGCTTGAGAGATCTGCAGAAAATTTTGTAGTGTCTATTTACACATCAAGACCTGGAATTATTATTGGTAAACGTGGCGAAGAAATAGATAATCTTAAAAAAGCAGTAGAAAAAATCGTTCAAAGAACTGCTCAAATCAATATTAAAGAAGTTAAAAAACCAGATTTAGATGCTCAAATCTTAGCTGAGGGAGTGGCTCAACAATTAGAAAAAAGAGTTATGTTCAGAAGAGCTATGAAAAGAACAGTACAAAGCGCTCTAAGACAAAGTGCTAAAGGTGTAAGAATTGAAGTTTCTGGAAGATTAAATGGTGCTGAGATTGCAAGAACTGAATGGTATAGGGAAGGACGAGTTCCTTTGCATACGTTAAGAGCTGATATTGACTATGCTACTGCAGAAGCACTAACTACATACGGAATTATTGGTGTGAAAGTTTGGGTATTTAAAGGTGAAATTACTGAAGATCCATTTAAAACAGAAGTTGGAGTTAATTAAAAATGTTACAACCAAAGCAAACAAAATTTAGAAAAATGCACAAAGGTCGTAACAGAGGCCTTGCTCAAAATGGTAATACTGTGGCATTTGGAAGATTTGGTCTTGTTGCCTCGGACAGAGGAAGAATAACTGCTCGTCAGATTGAAGCTGCAAGAAGAGCTATGACAAGACATATTAAAAGAGGTGGAAATATCTGGATAAGAATATTTCCTGACAAACCAATAACAAAAAAACCTCTAGAAGTCCGCATGGGTAAAGGTAAGGGTAATGTTGAATATTGGGTTGCGCTTGTTCAGCCTGGAAAGGTTATGTTTGAAATGGCTGGTGTTGAAGAAGAATTAGCAAGAGAAGCTTTTAAATTAGCATCTGCAAAACTTCCTATAAAAACACATTTTATAAGTAAGGATGTCTAAATGAATAAAGATTTAGTAGAGCTTAGAAAGAAAAATTTAGAGCAACTTAATTCTGAACTTATTGCTACAAGGCAAGAGCAATTCAATCTCAGAATAAAGCACATAACAGGTCAGTTGAATGAAACTAATCAGTTGAATGCTGCTAGAAAAAAAATTGCTAGGATTAAAACTTTAATGAATGAATTAAAAATACAGGATAGTAAATAATGAATACAACTAATCCAAGATTTCTATCAGGTGTTGTTACAAGCGATAAAGCTGACAAAACAATAACCGTAAGAATTGAAAGAAAAGTTAAGCATCCTCTTTATGGGAAAGTTATGAAAAGGGCTACAAAAGTTCATGCTCACGATGAAAACAATTCTGCATCAATAGGCGATGTTGTAACTGTAAAAGAGTGTAGACCAATTTCAAAAAGCAAGACTTGGGTGCTTGTAGAAAACAATCCGTCAATTGAAGAAACAAAATCTGAGGAGAGTGAGTAATGATTCAGATGCAATCGCTTTTAAAAATTGCTGATAACAGCGGAGCAAGAAGTGTTATGTGTATTAAGGTCCTGGGTGGATCAAAGAGAAGATATGCAAATATTGGCGATATTATTAAAGTTGCTGTCAGAGAGGCTATACCAACTGGAAAAGTTAAAAAAGGACAAGTAGTAGATGCATTAATTGTAAGAACAAAAAAAGGTGTAAGACGAAGAGACGGTTCTTTAATTAAATTTGATGAAAATGCAGCTGTGCTAATTAATAATCAAAAAGCTCCTATAGGAACTCGTGTATTTGGACCAGTAACTAGAGAGCTTAGAGATGGAAAACACATGAAAATATTATCGTTAGCACCGGAGGTTCTCTAAAAATGATTACTCCAACTAAATTGAGAACTGGCGATGAGGTTATTGTTGTTGCTGGCAAAGACCTTGGAAAAAAAGGTACTTTAAGAAAAATTATAAAGTCTAAGAATAAGGGGATTGTAACTGGAATTAATATGGTTAAAAAACATACCAAACCTAATCCTGAAATGGGTGTTACAGGCGGTGTAGTTGAACAAGAGGCTGCTATTGCACTTTCTAACTTAGCTATATGGAATCCTAGTAAAAAATCAAAAGATAAGATTTCTTACTCAACTAACAAAGATGGAAAGAAAATAAGATTATTTAAGTCTGATAGTAAAGAGATAAAGTAAATGTCAAATTTAAGAGAAAAATACAATACTGAGCTTAAGGCTGTACTTCAAGAGAAGTTAGGAATTAAGAATGTTATGGCTGTTCCAAAGTTAACAAAAGTTGTGATCAACATGGGCGTTGGTGAGGCTGCTAATGATAAGAAGCATCTAGAATCAGCTGTTCAAAACTTAACAGCTATAGCTGGTCAAAAACCAGTCATCACAAAGGCTAGGAAATCAGTAGCTAGCTTTAAGATAAGAGAAGGTTGGCCTCTTGGGTGTAAAGTTACATTACGTGGCGACAAAATGTATGAATTTATGGAAAGGTTAATAAATATTGCAATTCCCAGAGAAAGAGATTTTAGAGGCATGAATCCTAAATCTTTTGATGGACAGGGTAACTATAATTTTGGAATTAAAGAACAAATAATTTTCCCAGAAATTAAGTTTGATAATGTAGATACTATTAGAGGTATGGACGTATGTATTAACACCTCTGCATCAGATAAAGAGGGCGCTAAAGCTTTATTAGAAGTTTTAGAGTTTCCATTTAAAAAGTAGGTAAAAAAGTATGGCAAAGAAATCAATGATAGCTAGAGAGCACAAGAGAATAAAAATGGTTGCAAAGTATGCTGAAAAAAGGGCTGCGTTAAAGGCAATTATGAATGATCAAAATGCTAGTAGCGAAGAAAGATATGAAGCTTCTATAAAGTTTCAAAAACTTCCAAGAAATTCTAGTCCATCAAGAGTTGTAAGAAGATGTCAGGTCACTGGTAGGCCTCATGCTGTTTATAGAAAATTTGGTTTAAGCAGAATCAAGTTAAGAGAAGCTGCAATGAGAGGCGATATTCCAGGTTTAGTTAAATCAAGTTGGTAATAATATGAGTTTTCAAGATCCTATAGCAGATTGTTTAACAAGAATTCGTAATGGTTTAATGCGAGGTAAGGTTGATGTGGATGTTCCATATTCAAAATTAAAGCATGAACTTGTTAATGTTTTAGTTACAGAAGGATATATTAAAAGCTGTAGCAAAGATGAGATTGATGGTAAACCATCTTTAAAAGTAGTTCTTAAATATCATAACTCCTCTCCAGTCATTAAAACTTTAAAAAGAATAAGCAAGCCAAGTTTACGCAAGTATTCTGCTTCTAGTGAACTTAAATCTGTAAAAAATGGTTTAGGCTCATATATTGTTTCAACCAACCAAGGTCTTATGACTGATGCAGATGCTAAGTCCAAGAACGTTGGTGGTGAAATTCTTTGTGAGGTATTTTAATAATGTCTAGAGTAGCAAAAAACCCAATTGAAATTACAGATGGTGTTACCGTTAATTTTAATGATGGTTGTTTAGATGTTAAAGGGAAGGTCGGCGAATTAAAATTTGATCTACCTGAAACCGTTTCATTAGATATAGCAGATAATGTAATAACTGTTAAATATGATGAAAGCAATCAACAGTCAGTAGCACTAGCAGGAACCACCAGAGCACTGGTTAATAATATGATTATTGGTGTATCTCAAGGTTTTGAAAAGAAACTTGAATTAAAAGGAGTTGGCTACAGAGCAAAGGCATCTGGAAAATTACTTGAGCTGACTCTTGGCTTTTCGCATCCTGTTAAATATCAACTTCCTGATGAAGTACAAGTTGAAACACCGTCTCAAACAGAAGTTGTTTTAAAGAGCCATAACAAACAAATACTAGGTCAAGCTGCTGCTGAAATTAGAGCCTTTAGACCACCTGAGCCATATAAAGGTAAGGGAGTTAGATACTCTGATGAAAATGTAAGAAGAAAAGAAGCTAAAAAGGCTGCTGGAGCATAAAAAATGAGTATTAAAAATACATCTAGATTAAGACGAGCTAAAAAAACTCGAATGAACATTAAGAGTCAAGAGACTCCAAGATTAAGTGTTTACAGATCATCTAAGCATTTCTATGCACAAGTCTTTGATAGCCTAGGTACAACTGTTATTGCATCTGCATCAACAGCTGAAAAAGATATGGGTAAGCAAGCAAATAACGTTGCTGGTGCTGAAGCTGTTGGTAAGAAGGTTGCTGAAAGAGCAATTGAAAATGGAGTTAAAAAAGTTGTTTTTGATAGATCTGGATATAAATATCATGGCCGAATAAAAGCCTTAGCTGATTCTGCTAGACAAGCTGGACTGGAGTTTTAATTAAATTATGAAAGATAACAATGTAGCAAATAATCAACAAGTTGATGCTCTTGAAGAAAAGTTAGTTCAAGTTAATAGAGTAGCAAAAGTTGTTAAAGGTGGAAGAATTTTTGGCTTTACAGCTCTTACAGTTGTTGGTGATGGAAACGGAAGAGTTGGTTTTGGAAGAGGTAAGGCTAAAGAGGTACCAATTGCAATTCAAAAAGCTATGGAAAATGCTAGAAGAAGCATGGTTGAAGTTGAATTAAATAATACAACTTTGTGGTATCCAGTTAAAGCAAAGCATGGTTCTGCAAATGTATATATGCAACCAGCCTCTGAAGGAACGGGAATCATCGCTGGTGGAGCCATGAGAGCGGTTTTAGAATTAGCTGGAGTCCAAAATGTTCTTGCTAAATGTTATGGATCAACTAATCCAGTAAATGTTGTTAGAGCTACCATTAACGCACTAAGTGCAATGGAGTCTCCTGATACAGTTTCTGCAAGAAGAGGCAAAAAAGTAGAGCAAGCATCATGAGTAAAGAAAAAACAATGACTATTAAACTTGTAAAGAGCGGAATAGGCCGAATGAAGAAGCATAAATTATGTATTAAAGGCTTAGGTTTTAAAAAACTAAACCAAACCGTAACAGTTTTAGATACTCCAAGTAATCGTGGGTTGGTTAATAAGATAGCTGACATGATTGAAATTCAGGAAAGTTAAAATGAGTGAAAGTGAAGCAAATACAATGTCCTTAAACACTTTGTCTAACAAAGGTACTGCTCAAAATAGAAAAAGAGTAGGACGTGGCATGGGTTCTGGAAATGGTAAGACGGCAGGCAGAGGACATAAAGGCCAAAAGTCTAGATCTGGTGGAGGTGTAAGACTTGGTTTTGAAGGCGGGCAAATGCCTTTACAGATGAGATTACCAAAATTTGGTTTTTCATCAAGAAAAAATAATTATTTGAAAGAAGTTAATATTAAAAATTTAAATGGCATGGGTGTTGTTAGTTTAGCAACTCTTAAAGAAAGCAAAATAATCCCCAATTCTGTAAAGAAGGTGAAAATATTTGGTATTTTCGATCTTGAATCAAAATTAACAGTTGAAGGTATAAAGGTTACCAAGGGAGCTAAAGCTTCTATTGAAAAAGCTGGAGGCACTGTTGTTGAAGTTGAAAAGAATATCGACTCAAATGATGTAAAAAAGGAGTCTGAAAAGTAAATGAGTGATCAGGGCAAAGGAATGAGCGATCTTTGGAAAAGACTTCGCTTTGTATTTGTTGCAATTCTAGTCTACAGAATTGGAACTCATATACCTATTCCTGGCATAGATCCTGATAGATTAGCCGCTTTATTTGATCAAAACCAAGGCACAATCATCGAGATGTTTAATCTTTTCTCTGGTGGTGCTTTAGAAAGAATGAGTATTTTTGCACTAAATGTTGTGCCATATATATCTTCTGCAATTATTATGCAGTTATTTTCTAATTCTATTCCCTATTTACAAGAACTTAAAAAAGATGGTCAGGCTGGAAGAAATACCATAACTCAGTACACAAGATATGGAACAGCAGTATTAGCATTTATACAAGCTTCAGCATTAGCCGTAACCCTTTCAGCTAGTGGTTTGGCATATACACCAGGCCCATCATTTTTTGTCTCAGCAGTATTTTCTGTTGTAGCAGGAACTATGTTTTTAATGTGGCTTGGAGAGCAAGTATCTGAAAGAGGTATAGGTAATGGTATCTCTATAATTATTGCAACAAGTATTTTAACAACCATACCTGGGGCAATAGGACAGGCGCTTGAGCAATCAAGACAAGGCGATCTTAGTGTGCTACTTCTAATAGCTATAGGCCTTTTATCAATGGCTGTTATTGCGGTTGTTGTATTTATTGAAAGAGGACAGAGAAGAATAACTGTAAATTATGCTCAAAGACAACAGGGTAGAAAGCTTATGCAAGCGCAGACCAGTCATCTGCCTTTTAAAGTAAACATGGCAGGAGTTATTCCTGCAATTTTTGCAAGTACCTTTTTGTTATTTCCAGCTTCTTTATCAACATGGTTTGGACAAAGTGAATCATTTGGATTTCTACAGAGTTTCTCATTAGCATTAAACCCAGGACAGCCACTATATATTCTTGTTTTTGCTGGATTAATTATAAGTTTCTGTTTTATATGGCTTGCCCTAACATTTAATACCAGAGAGGTCTCAGATAACTTAAAACGTTCAGGTGCTTACATAGCAGGAATTAGACCTGGTGAACAGACTGCAAACTATATAGATTCTGTTCTGGCAAGATTGACTGTTTTTGGGGCAATTTATTTAACATTAATATGTTTACTTCCTTTGGCATTGATTAATTTTGCGGGAATATCACCAACTATTTCTGTTGGCGGAACATCCGTTCTAATTATTGTAGTTGTCTTAATGGACTTTATGGCACAAGTACAGTCTCATATGATGTCATCGCAATATGCGTCATTAATGAAAAAAGCTAATTTAAAAAATTATAAAAGGTAATATGAAAGTTAAAGCATCAGTAAAAAAAATATGCAGAAATTGCAAAATTGTAAGGCGTAATGGGGTCTTATTTGTTATCTGCAAAACAGATCAAAAACATAAGCAGAGGCAAGGTTAATTTATGGCTAGAATCGCAGGAGTAAATGTTCCAGAAAACAAGCACGTTGAGATATCGCTTACACATATTTTTGGAATTGGTAGGAAGACAGCGCAAAATATTTGTACTGAATTAAAAATTGATTACACAAGAAAAATTTCTGATTTATCAGAAGAAGAAATAGAAAGCTTAAGATCTGCTATTGGAAGCATTGTTGTTGAGGGCGATTTAAGAAGAAATATAAGCACGAATATTAAAAGATTAATGGATCTTGGTAGTTATAGAGGTATTAGACACAGAAGGAAGTTGCCTACAAGAGGTCAAAATACTAAAAATAATGCAAGAACAAGAAAAGGCCCTAAAAAGCCAATGAGAGGTTAGATAAATGGCAGTAAAAGGAAAAAAAGGTAAAAAAATTGTTACTGATGGAGTAGCTCATGTTCACTCCTCATTTAATAATACAATTATCACGATTACTGATAAACAAGGTAATACTGTATGTTGGGCTACTTCGGGTGGATCTGGTTTTAAAGGCTCAAGAAAAAGTACACCGTTTGCTGCTCAAATTGCAGCAGATAAAGCTGGAAATGCTGCAAAAGAGTTTGGGATGATAAATTTAGATGTCAAGGTAAAAGGTCCGGGTGGTGGAAGAGAGTCTGCCATAAGAGCTTTAAATGCATGTGGATTAAAAATTAAGAGCATTACTGATGTAACACCACTTCCTCACAATGGATGTCGCCCATCGAAGAAAAGAAGAGTTTAACGGAGTATTAAATGGCTAGATATACAGGACCAAGATTAAGACTTTCTAGAAGAGAAGGAACAGATTTATATTTAAAAAGTGGTATTAGAGCCATTGAATCAAAATGTAATATGGATTCTCCTCCAGGTGCTGCAGGTGGAGCAAGAAGAGGCAGGCTTTCAGATTACGGATTACAGTTAAGAGAAAAGCAGAAAGTTAGACGTATGTACGGTGTCTTAGAGAAACAATTTAGAAATTATTATAAAAAAGCTGCTTCATCAAAAGGTAATACAGGAGAGAACTTATTAAGTCTGCTTGAATCTAGAATGGATAACGTTGTTTATAGAATGGGCTTTGGATCAACAAGAGCAGAAGCAAGACAAATGGTTTCTCACAAAGCTTTCAAAGTAAATGGTTCAGTTGTAAACATTCCTTCTTATCAAATTCAACCTGGTGATGAGATTCAAGTTAGAGACAGAAAAAAAGGTCAGCTTAGGATTGCTGCTGCATTAAAAATTGCTGCAACTCGTGAGGAATGCGATTGGATTGAAGTAGATGAGCCAAACCTAAAAGGTGTATATAAATCAGTACCAGATAGAACTGACTTAAGTACAGAAATTAACGAAAACCTTATTGTTGAGCTTTACTCAAAATAAAATATTAAAGACGGAGAAAATTATGCAAATATCAGTTATAGATCTTTTAGTCCCAACTGAAATTCAAGTTGATGACGTAACACCAAATCTGTCAAAGATTACTTTAGAGCCACTTGAAAGAGGTTTTGGTCATACGCTAGGGAATGCCCTTAGAAGAATTTTATTATCCTCAATGCCTGGTGCTGCAGTTACAGACGTAGCTATAGACGGTATTTCTCATGAATACAGTACAATAGAGGGCGTTAGAGAGGATGTAATAGATATTTTACTAAATATCAAAGATATGCCAGTTAACATAATAGAAGGCAATCATGCAGAGATAACATTAGATGTTACTGGACCATGTGATGTGCTTGCATCTTCATTTGAGGTTCCTGGAACTGTCGAATTAGTTAATCCAGATTTTCATATTGCGACCATAGTAGATAAAGTTAATTTAAAGATGACTCTTACTGTTAGAACAGGAAGAGGGTATGAGCCAGCAGATTTGAGAGACGATGAAGATAGAGTTGTTGGAGCTTTAAAAGTAGATGCTTCATACAGCCCCGTAAGAAGAGTTTCTTATACTGTTGATAATGCAAGGTTTGAAAAAAGAACTGACTTAGATAAATTAGTAATTGAGTTAGAAACTGATGGAACTCTTGATCCAAAATTAGCTATAGAGCATTCTGCTACAATTCTGCAGCAACAGCTTAGTGCTTTTGTTGATTTAGATGCTATTGCTGAACAAGAAGCTAAAAAGGATCAAAATGACTTCGATCCTATACTGTTAAGGTCTATTGAAGAGCTTGAGTTAACAGTAAGGTCAACAAACTGTCTTAAGGCAGAAAGTATTTTCTTAATTGGAGACTTAATCCACAGATCTGAGTTTGACTTATTAAAGACACCAAACCTTGGTAAAAAATCTTTAAATGAAATTAAAGATGTATTGGCATCTAAAGATCTTTCTTTGGGTATGAATGTAGAAAACTGGCCACCAGTAGGATAAAAAATGAGACATAGAAAAGCAGGAAGAAAGTTAAACAGAAATTCTTCACATAGAAAGGCGCTTCTAAAAAATCTAGCTATAGCTTTGATAGAGCAAGACATTATCAAAACTACTTTGCCTAAGGCAAAAGAGTTAAGAAAGGTTATTGAGCCGCTCATTACTCTTGGAAAAGAAGATACTGTTGCCAATAGAAGGCTTGCTTTTAATAAGCTTAGGTCTGATGCAGCAGTAGCAAAACTTTTTACAGAAATTGCTGTTAATGCAAAAGAAAGAAAAGGTGGTTATACAAGAATAATTAAGGCCGGATTCAGACCAGGTGATAAAGCTGATATGGCATATATAGAACTAGTTGATAGAAATCTTGATGATATAGATTCAACAGAAGCTCCAGAATTAAAAGAAGATTCCGCTGCTTAATTTATAACATTTTCTCTAAAAATTGCCCCGTAAAGGATTGATTCACCTTTGCGATTTCCTCTGGTGTTCCTGATGCAACAATACTACCTCCGTCACTTCCACCTTCTGGGCCTAGATCTATAATCCAATCAGCAGTTTTTACAACATCTAAATTATGTTCGATCACCACAATTGTATTGCCTTGGTCTTTTAAGCGATTCAAAACATTAAGTAGTAATTCAATATCAGCAAAATGCAGTCCTGTTGTAGGCTCATCAAGAATAAATAGAGTCTTTCCTGTACTTCTTTTTGATAACTCTTTGGCAAGTTTAATTCTTTGTGCTTCACCTCCAGACAGGGTAGTGGCTGATTGTCCTAAGGTTATATACCCAAGTCCCACATCATTTAATGTTATTAATTTCTTTTTTATTGATGGAATAGCATCAAAAAATATTAAAGCTTCCTCAACTGTCATATTTAGTATGTCACTAATATTTTTTTCTTTGTATTTAACTTCCAGCGTTTGCTCATTGTATCTTTGGCCATCGCATACATCACACTTAACATATACATCAGCTAGGAAATGCATTTCCACTTTTATCATTCCATCACCCTGACAAGCCTCACATCTTCCACCTTTTACATTAAAACTAAATCTTCCAGGCTTATAGCCTCTGGATTTAGCCTCTATAGTTTCTGAAAGCAAATCTCTTATATATGAAAATAATCCGGTATAAGTAGCGGGATTAGATCTTGGAGTTCTTCCAATTGGCGATTGATCAATACTAATAACCTTATCAAGATTTTCTAGACCCTCAATTTTTTCACATTTAATTTCTTTTGATAATTTAGATTTATTTAAGATAAAAGAGCTTAATGGTAA
This sequence comes from uncultured SAR86 cluster bacterium, assembly GCA_902556355.1. GTDB lineage: Bacteria > Pseudomonadota > Gammaproteobacteria > Magnimaribacterales > D2472 > SCGC-AAA076-P13. Next base: position 17,907 of record CACDVW010000002.1, on the reverse strand, counting down.
GAGCGTTTGATTTATCAAGGAAGATTTACCCGATCCTGAAACACCAGTAATACAAGTAAACAAACCTACAGGTATTTCAGCAGAGATATTTTTTAAATTATTTTCATGCGCATTAATTATTCTTATCTTATTTTCATTTGGTTTAAGTCGTTTTTTAGGTGCCTTAATCTGTCTTTTTCCAGATAAATACTTTGCTGTGATTGATTTCTTATTTTCTAATATATCTTCAAGAGAACCTTTGGCACATACTTCACCCCCATGGACACCAGCTCCTGGACCAATATCAATAATAAAATCAGCACACCTAATAGCTTCTTCATCATGCTCAACTACAATTACTGTATTACCAAGATTTTTAAGATTCTTAAGTGTTTTAATAAGTTTTTCATTATCCCGCTGATGAAGACCGATTGATGGCTCATCAAGTACATATGTAACTCCAACTAGACCTGAGCCTATTTGACTTGCTAATCTAATTCTTTGAGCTTCACCACCAGATAATGTTTCTGCACTCCTATCGAGTGTTAAATAATTCAATCCAACATCTTCTAAAAAAGTTAGACGCTCTCTAATTTCTTTTAAAATCTTTTCGGCAATTTTTTCTTTTGCGCCATCTAGCTTCATAGCTTTTATAAAGCTTAAAGCTTCATTAATTCGCATACTTGTTATCGCATGTATTGGCGTGCTGTTAATAAAAACATTTCTTGATTGAGTATTTAATCTTGATCCGTCACACTCGTCACAAGTGCTTTTTGACATCAATTTAGACAATTCGTCTCTGATAAAATCAGAGTCAGTTTCTTTAAACCGCCTCTCAGTACTTGGAATAATCCCTTCAAATTTATGTTTTCTAACTATTCTGCTGCCACTTCGAAATCTATGGGAAAAATCAACTTTATCTTTTGATCCCCAAAGAATAATATCTTTTATCTCCTGACTATAATCTTTCCATTTGGTTGTAAGGCTGAAATCATAATGCGCGGCCAGACATTTTAGTTGATAAAAATAAAACCTGTTCCTTCTCGTCCAACCCTTAATAGCACCATTTGATATTGAAACATCTTCATCTTGAATTAATCTTTTTTCATTAAAATATTGAATAACGCCAAGACCATCGCATCTAGTGCATGCCCCATATGGATTGTTAAAAGAAAACATTCTAGGTTCTAGCTCAGCAACTGCATATCCACATTGTGAGCAAGAAAAATTAGATGAATGTAGTGTTGAAACCTTTTTATCAATCTCTTCAATTTCAACCAATCCATTAGAAAGATATAGAGAAGTTTCAATTGACTCTGCAAGTCTAGATCTATCTTCTTCTGAGTTTTTAATCACTAAACGATCAACTACAGCAGAAATATCATGTTTTTTTATTCTTATCTAATTCAGGAAATTCTTCAATTGGGTATACAACATCATTTACCTTAACCCTAACATAACCACTTTTTCTTAAGTCTTCATAAACAGCTAGATGTTCACCTTTTTTACCTCTAACAATTGGAGATAAAATCATAATTTTTGAACTATCTTTTAATTTAGAAATTTCGTCACATATTTCTGATACTGTCTTTGCTCTTAACTCTTCATTATGATCAGGACATATAGGTGTACCAATTCTTGAATAAAGTAACCTTAAATAGTCATATATTTCAGTAACAGTTCCAACAGTCGATCTTGGATTATGGGATGTTGCTTTTTGTTCAATAGAGATCGCTGGTGAAAGGCCTTCAATTTGATCTACATCAGGCTTTTCCATCATAGACAAAAACTGTCTAGCATAGGCTGAAAGGGATTCAACATACCTCCTTTGACCTTCGGCATAGAGGGTGTCAAATGCCAAAGAAGACTTGCCCGAACCTGAAAGGCCTGTAATCACAATAATTTTATTTCTAGGTATTTCAATACTTATATTCTTAAGATTGTGAGTGCGAGCTCCTTTGATAAAAATACTATCCATTTAAATTAAAATACCGTGATGAAAAAATTAAATTAGGTTAAACTTCTAAGAATATTATAAGAGGTAATTATGAGTAGAGGCGTAAATAAAGTAATTTTAGTAGGTAATTTAGGTCAAAAGCCTGAAATGAGATATACAGCAACTCAGTCTGCTGTCGCCAATCTTTCAATTGCAACTACTGAGTCCTGGAAAGATAAAGAAAGTGGTGAAATGAGAGATAAAACAGAATGGCATAGAGTTGTCTATTTTGGAAAACTTGCTGAAATTGTTGAAAAATATCTTGATAAAGGCTCTAGCGTTTATGTTGAAGGAAAATTACAAACTAGAAAATGGCAAGATAAAAAATGGTGCAGATAGATGGACAACAGAAATAGTTGGCAGTGAATTAACAATGCTTGGTTCAAGGTCTTCAAGTTCAAATAATTCTATGGCTTCTGATCAATCTGAATCACCTTTTCCTGAAGATAATTCCGGGGAAGGGTTAACAGATGACGATATACCTTTTTAGGATTTAATTATTTCTTTTGGCCTACAAAACTATTTTATTCGAAGAGCGTGATTCCTTAGCGATTGTTCACTTAAATAGACCGGATAAACTTAATGCATTTAATCAGCAAATGCTCCATGATCTTTTAGATGTATTAGATACGGTTGATAAAAAAGATAATATTAAAGCTTTAATTATTACAGGTTCTGGAAACGCCTTCTGTGCAGGAGCTGATTTATCTTCAGGCAAAGAAACCTTCAAGTATGAGTTCAATAATTTAGATAAATCTAATCATGGTTTTAATAGAGACTCTGGCGGGATACTTGTTTTAAGAATGTATAAGTGCCTTAAACCAATTCTTACAGCATGCAACGGAGTTGCTGTAGGAGTTGGGGCAACGCTTCAACTAGCCGCTGACATAAGAACAGCATCAACTAATGCAAGATTTTCATTTCCGTTCACCAAAAGAGGAATTGCTCCTGATGCATGCTCAAGCTGGTTTCTTCCAAAAATTGTTGGTATATCAAAGGCGCTAGAATGGTCATACTCTGGTGAAATATTTGATGCATCTGTGGCAAAAGAATCCAGATTAATCACATATCTTTTTAAACCAGAGGATATGTTGAGGGAAACTATTAAATTAGCCCACAAACTGATTGATGAATCTTCACAGGTATCAGTTGCACTTACAAGACAAATGATTTGGACACTTTCATCATCTTCATCTCCATATGATGCTCATGAAATTGATAGCCAAGTTATTCAATCCAGAGGCTCATCAGATGATGCTGTAGAAGGAGTAATGTCATTCCTGGAAAAAAGAAAAGCACATTTCCCTAATAAAATATCTGCAGATATGCCCTCTGTTTTTCCTTGGACTAAGAGTAAGTTTGATGAAGAATAAGATAGCTTAAGATTTAATCAGTCTTTTAAAACTTATTTATAATTTGATATTACCAAGCTAGCGTTTGTACCACCAAAACCAAAAGAGTTACTGAGAACAGAATTAACATCTTTTTCTATAGTCTCTGTAGCAATATTTACTCCTTCAGCTTCATCACACAATTCATCAATATTAATTGACGGAGCAATAAATTTTTCTTTTAACATCATTATTGAATATATTACTTCTTGAACTCCGGTTGCTCCAAGTGAATGGCCTGTCATTGATTTGGTTGAACTTATTATTGGTATATCGTTTTTAAAAAGTTCTTTTATTGCTTTTAATTCAGCAACGTCACCAACAGGAGTACTTGTACCATGAGTATTGATATAGCCCACTTCCGATCCATGATTATGCATTGCACCTTTCATGCACCTCAACGCACCTTCACCAGATGGTGCTACCATGTCATAACCATCAGAAGTTGCATAATATCCCGATAGCTTAGCTAAGATATTTGCATTCCTTTTTTTTGCATGCTCTTCTTCTTCAAGAATGACCATTCCTGACCCGCCTGAAATTACAAAACCATCTCTATTTTTATCATATGCTCTTGAAGCAGAAGAGGGGTTGTCATTAAAATTTGATGATAATGCACCCATTGCATCAAATAAATTTGAAGAACTCCAGTGAAGATCTTCACCACCACCAGCGATTACAATATCTTGTTGCCCAGACTTAATTAAATCTGCGCCATGGCCAATGCAGTGAGCACTTGTTGCACATGCTGATGAAATTGAATAATTGATGCCTTTTAGCCTATAAGCAGTTCCTAAAATAGCAGATATGGAACTACCCATTGATTTTGTTACTGCATATGGGCCAATTCTCTTAGGGCCTTTTTCTCTAGTTATATCTGCAGTTGACACCATTACTCTTGTAGATGAGCCTCCAGATCCAGCAACAATTCCAGTTTTTTCAGAATTTAAATGAACATCAGAAATGCCGGCCATTTCAATTGCATCTTGAGCTGCTAAATATGCATACGCAGAAGCTTCTCCCATAAACCTGAAGAGCTTCCTATCAATTAATTCTGCAAAATTTAAGTCAACATTACCCGATACCTGGCTCCTAAAACCCATTTCTTTATATGTTTCATTGGCTGTGATGCCAGATTTTCCATTTTTAAGACTATCTAAAACCTCTTGGTATGTATTACCAATACAAGATTTAATACCAAAACCGGTTATAACAACATTTCTCATTTTCTAAAAATTACTTGGATCATCAAATAATCCAACCTTAAGTTTTTCAGCACTATAAATCTGCCTATCATCTACAAACATTTTACCATTTGCTAAACCTAACACAGCACCTCTGTTAATAACTCTTTTAATATCTAATTCATACCGAACTAATTTTGCATTAGGGAGAACTTGCCCAAAAAACTTTACTTTTTCAGCACCCAAAGCTCTGCCAATTCCTGGCAAGCCCGACCATAAAAGATAAAATCCTAATAATTGCCACATAGCATCTAAACCAAGACATCCTGGCATGACAGGATCTTCTTTAAAATGACAATCAAAAAACCAAAGATCAGGATTGATATTCAAATTAGCAACAACACTTCCTTTGTTGAACTCTCCGCCGCTATCATTAATATCAACTATTTCATCAAACATTAACATGTTATCTGACGGCAGCCTGCCGTCCCCAGGTTTAGTGAAGAGTTTTCCGTTAGAGCAGTCTATTAGTTCATTTTTACTGTAACTAGACTTTGGTATAAAGCTCATTTTTTCCTATAAAGTGCAGAATTAATTAATTTTAACATTTCTTCTTTTATATGTTTATTTTTTATTGAATTTGCTGCAGCTACTGCTTTATTTAAATATTTAGAAGCTAACAGTTCAGTCTCTTTGATGCCGTTTAATTGATGTATTAAATTATAGGCTTTCTCGACATTAAATTTATTTTTACCTAAATATGTTTTTAATTTTGCTTTATCATTTTTGTCAGCATTCTTGTATGCAAAATAAAATGGATAAGTAACTTTTCCCTCTTTCATATCTTGAAAGATAGGTTTTCCAATAACTTCTTCTTTAAGAGAGTAATCAAGAAGATCATCTTTCACCTGGAAAAGAACTCCCAAATATTTAGCACATTTAGAAATATTATTTATATAACTTGTTTCACCTCCAGCTAGTATTGCACCTGTTCTTGCAGAAGCTTCAAAAAGTCTGCCTGTTTTAAAGTAGCTTATGGCCTCAAGTTGTTTTAAGTTTATTGAAAGATTTTGTAGAGCATCGAGTTGAATTAATTCACCCTTTGATATGTCATTAGTTGCATTTGCAAGTTCATGAAGTATTTTGGATTCGCCGACCTCTACCATGAGGATAAAGGCCTTACTGTATATATAATCTCCTATTAAAACTCCATGAGCATTAGACCAAAGACTATTTACTGATTTAACTCCTCTCCTGGTATGAGATTCATCAACCACATCATCATGAATTAAAGTTGCTGTATGAAGAAGTTCAATAATCGCAGCAAGCTTTAGTCTTTTTTTATTTTTTCTCTTATTTATTGAGGATGTTATTAGGCTTAATTTAGCTCTTAGTCTTTTACCATCAGATTTGAAAATATATTTGTAAAGATCAGATATAGTCTTCTCTTCAATGATTTCATTTTTGATAAGCTTTTTTACAAGAGCTAACTCTTTTTGTAATGAATTGATATTTTTCATGATGACTTAATATTTTACGCAAAATTATACATAACTATTGATAAATTCCTCATTAAAGCGTATATTTTGCCACCTTTAGGAATATTAATATGTACGCAGTAATAGAATCAGGTGGCAAACAACATAAAGTTGAGAAAGGCATGACTTTGCCTGTAGATTTGTTAAAGGATGAACCTGGAACAAAAATAATATTTGATAATGTTTTGCTATATGTTGATGATGATAATGTTGAGATTGGTCAACCGTATTTATCTAATGTAAAGGTTACCGCGGAGGTAGTTGACGTAGTTAAATCAGATAAAATATCTATTTTACGTTTCAGAAGAAGGAAGCATAGCATGACAAAAACTGGTCATAGAGCTAGACATTCTCAAGTTGAAATAAAGGATATTAAATTAGAGAGTAAATAATGGCACATAAGAAAGCAGGTGGTTCCAGTAAAAACGGTAGAGATTCCAACGCCAAAAGACTTGGCGTTAAAAGATTTGGCGGTCAGGTTGTAAAAGCTGGCGAAATATTAATACGTCAAAGAGGTACCAACACTCATCCTGGAATTAATGTCGGTATCGGTAAAGACGATACTCTTTTTGCAAAAGCAGCTGGTGTTGTTCAATTCACTTACAAAGGACCAAAAAGCAGAAAAACTGCAAACGTTATTCCTCAATAACATTTCCTTAATCTCATGAATTTTATTGACGAGGCCTTTCTCGAAGTTAGGGCAGGGAATGGTGGTGCCGGTGCTTCAAGCTTTAGAAGAGAAAAGTATATCCCTTTTGGTGGGCCTGATGGCGGCGATGGAGGAAAAGGTGGCAATATAGTCTTTAGGGTAAATTCAAATAAAAATACTCTTATTGACTTTCAAAATAAAAGGGTTTTCATAGCAAAAAATGGAAGGCCAGGAGCAGGAAAAAATAAATCAGGATCTGCTGCTGAGGACCTTATACTAGACATTCCAAAAGGAACGGTAGTTTATGATGATATCTCTAATGATGAGTTATTAGATTGCTGTGATGACAATGCCACATACGTTATTGCAAAAGGTGGAGATGGTGGTCAAGGCAATGCCCGATTCAAATCAAGTACCAACCAAGCACCAAGAAAATTTACTCTAGGCTTTGAGGGTGAAATTAGATTTATAAGATTGGAATTAAAATCTCTTGCTGATGTTGGTTTGGTTGGTTTCCCAAATGCAGGGAAATCAACTTTTTTAAACAAAGTATCATCTGCAAAACCTAAAATTGGTAGTTACCCATTTACTACTTTAAGACCACATCTTGGAACAATTAAAGGAAATGATTCAAGCTTTGTAATTGCAGATATACCTGGTCTTATAGAGGGTGCATCAGAAGGCGCAGGTCTCGGTATAAAATTTTTACAACATATTTCAAGAACCGGTCTCTTGTTAATCTTTGTTGATTTATTTCCATCAGACGAACTTATGCCAGTTAAGCAAGTTCAGCTTCTAAAAAATGAATTAGCGGCATATAAAGATGATTTAACACAAAAAATTTCATGGGTTGTATGCAATAAAATTGACTTACTAAAATCTGAAAATATATCTGAAATTTCTAAATCTTTTCAAAAAGAATTAAAGATATCTGAAAAGGATATTTATTTTATTTCAGCCGCAACCGGAGAGGGTACTCAAGAACTCTTAAATGCTCTTGAAGAAGAGATATCAAAAAATAAGTTAGATTTAACCTAAAGCTTTTACAGCTTTTGAAAGTCTGCTCTTGGTTCTTGCAGCAGCATTTTTATGTATAACTTTTTTTGAAGCTGAAGAATCTAATACTTTTTCTGCATTTGTAAGAAGCTCTTTAGCTTTTACAGCATCATTAGCATCAATGCTGGCACGAACAGCTTTAACTGCAGTTCTTACCATTGATCTTTGAGCATGCCTCAGCTTATAGGTTTCAGCATTTTGTTTTGCTCTTTTAATTGCTTGTTTTGAATTAGCCATATTAATTATAAAAAATTAGGTGCGTAGTTTAATGATGAATTAGAGATATGTCTATATTTATAAGTTATTTTAAATATTTTTGTGCACGGTCTGCACAATCCTCAGCTGGGCTCCAAAACCAGCCTTGTGGCTCATATCCACCAGAATCCCATATTCTCCCATGTGTCATATTAATACACTCAACATAGGCTTCCATAGCATACATATCTAGTCCTAACTCGTCTAATGATCTTGCCTTAGTCCAAAGCGCCATGGATACATCATTTATTAAATAGTTTTCTTGAATTGCCTTCTTTTGTTTTGGTGTAACCTTGCCAACTTTAGGGTATGGAGCTTTATTATCATGCATTTCTTTTTGAACTTGTTTAGCTTCAGGACCCCAAATATCAAAACAAAGATCAACTACCGCGACAGCTTCCTCATATCTTTTTTGATCAAACAGTTCAATCGCTGTTATGGACCAATATGCAGAATCACCAAGCTTTTCATTGTTTGAAAAACATGCAGGATTTGCAATTATATTCGATGAGTAGAAAGAAAATATTAAAGCTAGAATTGTATATTTTTTCATGTGTACGATTATACACAAACAAATGATAATGGTGGAGGCGGCGGGAATTGAACCCGCGTCCATTAATCCTTCAGCCTAACTTCTACATGCATAGCTCACTCAATTGGCTTTTTAACTTTATCGACCCGAGGAGCAGGGTGAGAAAGCGAGCTTGATTAAGTTTAACCAAGCTGTGTCCAAGCAACACAGCTTGGCTAGACTATGTGTTTTGCCGATGCTTCAAACCATAGTCAATTCTGGCATCGGTTAGCATTAAGCTGCTAAAGCGTAGTTGTCGTTATTTGCAACTAAATTTTTTGTAGTATGTTTTACAAGAATTACCACAATCTTGGCATGCGCTTCGGAGTCCAGTAGAAATGTCGAACCCTGTTCGCCCCCATAGGGAGCGGAATTATACATTATTATTGTCACTTTCTAGAGTTTTTGAGAATTCTTCCTTGATCTCGCTCCCAATCTCTTTTTTTAATATCTTGCCTTTGATCATAAAGTTTTTTACCTTTACCAGTAGCAATATCGCATTTGATGTGATTTTCTTTCCAATATATTGAAGTAAGAACAACTGTTAATCCTTTTTCTCCCTTTAATTTTTGCAGTTGGGATATTTCTTTTTTGTGTAATAGAAGCTTTCTTGATCTGGTGGGGTCGGCATCAAAATTCTTAAGTGAAGCTGGTGGATCTATCTTTGTTCCAATTAACCATGCTTCATTATTTTTAAAAGTTACATATGAATCTTTAATATCTACTTTTCCATTTCTTAATGATTTGACTTCCCAACCTTCTAAAACTATTCCTGCCTGAAAAGATTCTCCAAGTTTATAGTTTCTTGTTGCAGTTTTATTCCTTACAATTAATGCAGGCTTATCTTTAGACATGTCTTTATTATGTCTCTAGATACGTCTAGTGCAAGAAAAACTTATAAATAACATTGAACATTAATACTATTAAATCAACTTATGGCTACCTTGGGTTTACCCCATTTGCCTTATTTTCAATTACTCCATGGATAACAGGTGGCTATATAGGGGAAACAGCTATTATTTTTCAAATAGCTTATGGCTCAATAATCTTAACTTTTTTAGGTGGTATCTCATGGGGTTGGCGTGACGATCAGCCAGAGCAAAAGAAAAATCTTTCAATTGGTATTCTTTACAGTCTTATTGCTTGCTTGATGTTGATTTTAATTTATTTAAATTTGATTCTATTTGCTTTATTGATATCAGTAATAAGTTTCCAATCTTTTTATTACTTTGAAAAATCAACATATGATTTTAAACATAAACATGAAGACTATCAGAAATTCAGAAGAATGCTCTCTTTACTAGTTGCAATAAGTTTTTTAATATCAACTGCTTATTGGATTAATCCTTATAGCAATCCTCTAAATTAATAATAATATGGAAATACAAAAACAACTTAAATCTCATGGTGCATGGATTGGAAAATGGACCTTTATTTTGGCAGCAACTGGGTCTGCGGTTGGTCTTGGTAATATCTGGGGATTTCCATATAAAGCAGGCACAAATGGTGGTGGAGCATTTGTATTAATTTATTTGGGATGCATATTAATAATAGGGCTGCCAATCATGATAAGTGAGATTATCATTGGAAGAAAAGCAGGCAATAGCCCAATTAATGCTATGAAAAATGTTGCTTTAGAATCTAACAAGAGCGGCATGTGGCAAGTTGTAGGTTGGAGTGGCATATTTGCTGGGATTCTGATTCTATCTTTTTACAGTGTTATTGCTGGAATATGTTTGAACTATATTTTTATTTCAGCAACTTCAAGCGGAGCTATTAGTTCTCCTGATCAATTTTCAAGCGTCATCTCATCACCAGCTAATCTAATTATGTGGCATACAATTTTTATGGTGATGACAGCATTAATAGTATCTGCAGGAATCAAGGATGGTATTGGAAGAATGGTAAAAATTTTGATGCCTATGCTTGGTTTTCTAATGATATTTATGGTTATTTATTCCATGATTAATGGAGACTTCACCAAAGCATTATCATTCTTATTTGCCCCAGATTTTTCTAACGTTACATCAGACACCTTATTGCAAGCAATGGGACAAGCATTTTTTAGTTTAAGTCTTGGGATGGGATCAATTATGGCTTACGGCGCATATATGCCAAAAGATCAAAAAGTAGTAGGTTCATCATTTACAGTTGCTTCGCTAGATACTTTAATAGCAATGTTAGCCGGTCTAGCAATTTTTCCTATTATTTTTGCATTTAATCTTGAGCCTAATAGTGGGCCAGGATTGGTATTTGTTTCAATGCTTTCTGCATTTAACCAGATGCAGTTTGGTCAATTTATTGGCCCATTGTTCTTTATTCTGCTATCAGTTGCTGCTTTAAGCTCTTCAATTTCTTTGCTTGAACCTGGTGTAGCATATCTTTCAGAGGAAGGAATTTTATCTAGAAAACGATCAGCCGAAATAATTTCTTTTTTTATATGGGTGCTTGGAATTGGATCCGCTTTGAGTTTCAACACCTGGTCAGACGTAGATATTATCTCTGGAAAAAACTTTCTAGATTCTATGGATTTTATTGCTAATCAAATCTTGCTTCCCCTTGGAGGTATGTTGATTGCCATATTTGTTGGTTGGTTTATGAAAGAGACCCTAATCAAGGACGAAATAGGTAACACCAATACCACATTATATTTAATGTGGAGATTCTTTGTGAAGTTTGTCGCACCTTTATGTGTTGGATATATTTTTTACAGACAGTTTTTTTAATCTTTGATGGCAAGAAAAATTAGTTTTCAAAAAGTTTTGAACGTTGACTCAAGAAAGGCTTTAGAAGTTATTACAAACTTTAATGATTACTCTAATTTTATACCTGGATGTACAAGAGCTACTTTAATTTCAAGAGAACTTCCGATTGAGATTGGCAGGCTTGAGTTCAATGTGTTGGGCAAAGATTATTTTATTGAATCGGAAAATACACTAGATGATAGTTCTATCACTATCAAACAACTAAAAGGTCCTTTTGAAAAATTTGAGGGTAGGTGGTCAGTTGCTCATATAGATAAAAATTCATGTCAAATAGATTTTGATGCAACTTATGAATTACCTTTTTTATTAAATGCAATAACTCCAGAACATTTAGCAAATAACTTTTCTAAGAATATTATTGATTCATTTATTGAAAGGGTTTCATGAAAGTATTTTTTACCTATCAAGGAATAGATGAAAAACATTTTTATGAATTCGATGTTTCCTCAAGTCTTACTGTAGCTGAGTTAATAAAATATGATGAGATAAATCAAATTATTTCAAACCTAGACCATGAAGTAGTAATCGCTGTAAACAGTGAGTTGCTTGATGGTAATTTTAAACCCCTTCCAAATAAATACAGACTTAAAGAAGGAGAAAGAGTTGAGCTACTTCGGCCCCTTCATCAAGACCCAAAAGAAAGAAGGCTTAAAAAAGTTTAGTTTGTCTGAGGTGTTGATTTTTCAACTATCCAGCTTTCCACTAGGCCATTTTCATTAAAATAAATAGTAAGCTTATTTTCAGTTATTACTTTTTCACCAACTGTTACAGAATTAAAATAATCCCATCTTGAATTTCTAAAAGGATCTTGGATTAAAGCTGTACCAAAAATATATTGAACTTGCTCTTTTGTTAAACCTTCTTCTAATTTTTCAAGATCTTCATCCTCATAAATGTTTCCCTGCAAGACAGGAACCTTATATGGACTAAGAGAAGAGCAGGAGCTAGTAGATATTATAAAAATTGTTATAAAGAAAGTTGTGGTAAGTTGTTTCATAATTAATTTGGATTATACTTTGTAATAACTTTAAAGTCTGTTTACATAAATGAATATGACAATAAAATTTTAAAAAATTGCAAACATGTCTAATCAAAATGAAGAATTAAAAAAAGCTGGTTTAAAGGCTACGCTACCAAGAATAAAAATCATGGAAGTTCTTGCATCAACAGCTATTCAAGAAGAAGCACATTTTAGTGCCGAAGATATATATAAAGAGCTAATTTCTAAAGATGAAGATATAGGCTTAGCAACCATTTATAGAGTCCTTACACAGTTTGAGGCTGCAGGAATGGTAACAAAGCATCATTTTGAAAATAGCAAAGCAGTATACGAAATTAATTCTGATGAACACCATGATCACATGGTTGATGTTGATACCGGCAAAGTTATGGAATTTCATGATGAAGAATTAGAAAAACTTCAACATGAAATAGCAAACAAAAAAGGCTATGAATTAGTCGATCACAGCATGGTGCTTCACGTTAGAAAAATAGAATCTTAAATCAAGTTCAGCTCTTGAACTGAAAATTTAAATCCCAATATATGTTTCAAATAGGATTTAAATATGCCAAAAGAAAAAAAAGTTAAAAAAAATGATATCGAAAATGATGCATTAAATTCTGAGGAATCTGCAGTTGAAACCGATGAGACAACTAAGGATGATCTAGGTTCTCCAACTTATGAAGAGCTTGTAGATATTAACGAGGAATTAGAAAAATCAGTCTTAAGAGCTAATGCTGACTTAGATAATGCATTAAAAAGAACTGTAAATGAGGTTGAAAAGGCTCATAAATATGGCGTTGAAAAGCTTCTTGTTGAGCTATTGCCTGTGATTGATAATCTAGAGCACGCACTAAACAATCTATCAGAAAACGCTACTAAAGAAGATAAAGAAGGCATTGAATTAACTTTAAAGTCTTTTGAGTCTGCCCTTGATAAATTTGGAATGATACCCATTTACCCTGTTAATGAGGAATTTAATCCAGAAAAGCATGAGGCTGTAACCATGGAGCAAGATAAAGATAAAGAAAATGGTTCTATTGGAAATGTATTTCAAAGAGGTTGGGAACTACATTCAAGGATAGTAAGGCCAGCTAGAGTTACAGTAATTAAAAATTAGAGGAAAATATTATGTCAAAAATAATAGGAATTGATTTAGGTACCACAAATAGTTGTGTTGCCGTCATTGAAGGACAACAACAAAAAGTTATTGAAAATGCTGAAGGTGGAAGAACCACACCATCAGTAATTGCTTATACAGACAATGATGAAGTTTTAGTTGGTTTACCAGCAAAAAGACAAGCGGTTACAAATCCGGAAAATACCTTATATGCCATTAAAAGACTTATTGGTAGAACTTTTGATGATGAAGTCGTAAGTAAAGATGCTGATATGGTCCCCTATAAAATTATTAAAGCGGATAATGGTGATGCTTGGGTAGAAGCATCTGATAAAAAATTAGCTCCACCTCAAGTAGCTGCTGAAGTTTTAAAGAAGATGAAAAAAACTGCAGAGGACTATCTTGGACATGAGGTAAAAGAGGCTGTTATTACTGTACCTGCATATTTTAATGACTCACAAAGACAAGCAACTAAAGACGCAGGAAAGATTGCTGGCCTGGATGTGAAAAGAATTATAAATGAACCAACTGCCGCTGCACTTGCCTATGGGCTTGATAAGCACAAAGGTGATTCAACAGTTGCTGTTTATGACCTTGGTGGCGGTACATTTGATATCTCAATTATAGAAATATCTGATGTTGATGGAGAACACCAGTTTGAAGTTTTATCAACTAATGGAGATACATTCTTAGGTGGTGAAGATTTTGATTTACGATTAATTGATTATTTTGTAGAACAATTTAAGAATGAATCAGGCTTTGATTTAAAAAGCGATCCTCTTGCTTTGCAAAGACTCAAAGAGGCTGCTGAAAAAGCTAAAATTGAATTATCTTCTTCAGAACAAACAGAGGTTAATCTTCCATATATAACTGCTGATAGTTCAGGACCAAAACATTTTGTTCATAAAATTACTAGAGCAAAATTAGAATCATTGGTTGAGGATTTAGTTGATAAAAGTTTAGAGCCATTAAAACTTGCACTTAAAGATGCAAAGATTTCTAAAGATGAGATATCAGAAATTCTGCTTGTTGGTGGACAGACAAGAATGCCACTAGTACAAAAAAAGGTTTCTGAGTTTTTTGGCAAAGATCCAAGAAAAGACCTCAATCCAGATGAAGCTGTAGCCGTTGGTGCTGCAATCCAGGGTTCTGTTCTCTCAGGAGACACTACTGATGTTCTTTTATTAGATGTTACGCCTTTAACTCTTGGTATAGAGACACTGGGTGGCGTTGCAACACCTCTTATTGAGAAGAATACTACTATTCCAACTCAAAAATCACAGGTATTCTCAACTGCTGAGGATAATCAGACTGCCGTTACCGTTCATGTTATCCAAGGTGAAAGAACTCAGGCAGCCCAAAATAAGTCACTAGGGCAGTTCAATCTTACAGATATTCCTCCTGCAACAAGAGGTGTCCCACAAATTGAGGTATCGTTTGATCTAGATGCTAATGGTATTTTAAATGTATCAGCAAAAGATAAGAATACCGGTAAAGAACAATCAATTGTTATCAAGGCATCAAGCGGACTTTCAGATGAAGATATTGAAAAGATGGTTAAAGATGCAGAAGCTAACGCAGAGGATGATAAAAAATTTGAAGAGTTAGTTAAAACAAAAAATAACGCTGACATGCTGGTGCACGCTACAAGAAAAACTATTGAAGAGGCAGGCGACAAGTTAACTGATGATGAAAAATCACAAGTAGAAGATGCTGTTGTAGAGTTGGAGAAAGCTATAACTTCAGAAAATATTGAGTCTATTGAAGCTGCAACTAAGGGTGTAAATGATGTTCTGACACCCTTGACACAAAAACTATATACACCAGAAGGAGAGGCTCAACCTCAAGATGAGAGTTCTGCTGAAAACTCTGACAACACAGTTGATGCTGAATTTGAAGAAGTAAAAGAAGAAGATAAATAAATCAAAAATGTCAAAGAGAGACTATTATGAAACTTTAGAAGTCTCTCGAGATGCTTCTGCCGCTGAGTTGAAAAAAGCCTTCAAAAAGAAGGCAATGAAATTTCATCCAGACAGAAATCCAGATAATCCTGAAGCTGCTGAAAAATTTAAAGAAGCAGCAGAGGCATATGATGTTCTATCAGATCCTCAAAAAAAATCAGCTTACGATCAGTTTGGCCATCAAGGAGTGCAGGGCATGGGTGGTGGAGGTCCGAATTTTAATGATATAAATATCAATGATATTTTTGGTGACATATTTGGAGATGTTTTTGGAACCAGGTCATCCTCAAGAAGGCAAAGAAGAGGATCTGACCTTCAATACAATTTAGATCTTTCCCTTAAAGAAGCGGTTCTTGGTACCCAAAAGAAAATTAAGATTCCTTCTCACAAAGAGTGTCATGATTGCAATGGAAGTGGTGCTGCAAAAGGAACAAGTCCCGTAACTTGTTCAAATTGTAATGGAGCGGGCCAAGTTAGAATGCAACAGGGATTTTTTTCAGTACAACAAACATGTTCGGCTTGTTCTGGTACAGGTCAAGTAATTAAAGATAAGTGTAGAACTTGTGGAGGTATTGGTGCCATCAAAGAGAATAAAACTTTATCAGTCAACATTCCAGCAGGGGTTGATAATGGGGATAAAGTTAGATTAAGTGGGGAGGGTGAATGGCAAAAGGGTGGACAATCAGGCGATCTTTACGTTGCAATAAGAGTTTTAGAGAATCCCTTATTTGAAAGAGATGGTAAAGATTTATACATTGAATCTCCAATCCCGTTTGAAGTGTCAATTTTAGGCGGATCAATACAAATACCAACTTTAGAGGGCTCAATTTCATTAAAAATTCCGGCACAAACGCAAACAGGAAAGGTTTTTAGAATAAGAGGCAAAGGTGCAACAGTAGTAAGAAATAGCAGACGAGGTGACATTCTTTGCAGAGTTGTGGTTGAAACCCCATCAAATTTAGACAGAAAACAACTAAAACTTTTGAAATCATTTACTGACTCATTATCTGAATCAAAGAACTTTCCTGGAACAGATGCATTCAACCAAGCTTGTAACGAAATCAAGGATTAGTTAATGAAAACAATTTTTATTAATGGTTTGTCTGGAAAGATGGGTAAAACTATAAACAATTTAATTTTAAATGATCCAGATTTTGAAATTGTAAAAACAGTCAGCGATTCAGATGTAGTAATTGATTTTTCAAGACCTGAATCAACAATGCTCCTTGTTCAAGAAGCTAAAGAGTATAAAAAGCCATTAATCATTGGTACAACAGGTTTTACAGACATTGAACTCAAAGTAATAGAAGAAGCTTCAAATGAAATTCCAATTATGCTCTCCTTTAATATGAGTAAAGGCATCTTTTATTTTAAAAAAAACATTAAACAGTTTTTAAAAGATAATTCAGACTCTATGAAATGCTTAATTTCTGAAACACATCACACCCAAAAGGTTGATTCGCCATCTGGAACTGCTATTGAGCTAAAAAAGTTTATTGAGTTAAATAATAGTAAGAAATACATAACCTCAGTTGAAATAGAATCTAATAGAATATTAGATGTTTTTGGAATCCATGAAGTAACCTTCTTTAATGATGCTAATCATATAAGTTTTAAACACGAAGCTTTATCAAGAAAAATATTTGCAGACGGTGCTATATCAATTGCAAAATCAATGGCTGGTATTGCTCCAGGAATGTACACAACCCAAGACTTTTTTAAGTAGAAATTACTTTAAATTTATCTACTTTGCCTATAGAATACAACAACTTTTTAACACGAAAATCCTAGTTATTTAAAGTTGGGGTGCTCAATATAGAGTCAGCTTTATAAGGATTGGAGAATAACCCCAAGGAGAATTAAATTGAGTATAGTTTCTGTTAAAGACCTGTTACATGCAGGCGTTCATTTTGGTCATCAACAAAGATTCTGGAATCCTAAAATGGAGAAGTTTATTTTTGATACCAGAAAACAAATAAGCATAATAAATTTAGACATGACTCAGGAGCATCTTAGTGCTGCTGCTTCAAAAGTTGAAGATATTTGTTCAAAAGGTAATAAAGTTCTATTTGTAGGTACAAAAAGATCAGCTAGTAAAACAATTAAAGAAGAAGCATCAGCAATTGGCCTTCCTTATGTTAATAAAAGATGGTTGGGCGGAACGCTAACTAATTGGAAAACAATAAGAGGCTCAATTAGAAGACTTCAAGATATTGAAGAGATGATATCTTCTGGAAGAATTGAAAAACTTATTAAAAAAGAAGCAGTAGAAATTCAAAAGGAATACACAAAGCTTGAGGCAAGTGTTGGTGGCATTAAAGACATGAAAGGCTTACCCGATGCAATATTTGTTATTGATGTTAAATACGAAAAAATTGCAGTCTTAGAAGCAAAAAAAATGGGAATACCTGTAATCGCACTTGTGGATACTAATTCTGATCC
>CACDVW010000001.1 GCA_902556355.1 uncultured SAR86 cluster bacterium | reverse complement strand
AAATCTGACAAAGAAGAATTAGAAGAAGATAGATACAGGAGGCCATCCTCGTATATAGAAAAAAAGAACTCTAGAAAAAAAATTGAGCAACTGCAAAAAGAACTAGATTTACTTCGAGGTGAATTACTAGAATCTGAAGATAATAAATTAGATATTAGATTTGGTTCTGAAATATTTTCTCTTATGCAAACAACTTTGATGCCATTTAATGAACCTAATTTTGATGGCGAATATGTTTTAGATTTTGGTGATGTTTTAGAAATCCAATTAGTTGGCCAAAAAAGCGATTCTCATATATTACCAGTTAAAAGAGATGGATCAGTAAGCATACCTGGAGTTGGAAAAATATTTGTTTCTGGACTTTCTCTAGATAATGCAGTGAATACAATATCTAAAAAAATAGAATCTTTTTATACAGCTGTTGAAGCTTATACAACCCTTGTGAGCGTGAGAGATATTCAGGTAATAATTGCAGGCAATGTTTACAGCCCTGGACCATATACATTAAATGGTAACTCTACATTATTTCATGCACTTGCTATTTCAGGGGGCCCTTCAGAAGATGGTTCTTTTAGGCAAATAGATTTGGTCCGTGGAGGTAAGGTTATAGAAACAGCTGATTTTTATGAAACTTTTATAAATGGTGCATCAAGTTTTTCATCTAGATTGCGTTCGGGTGATCTTGTTTTTGTTAGACCTGTATCAAATTTAGTATCAATTTCTGGTGCTGTAAAAAGACCAGGCACTTATGAATTAAAACTTGATGAAAACTTGTCATCAGCTATTTCATATGCAAATGGCATCAACAATAAAGCTGATTTATCTCAAATAAGTTTAATCAGAATTTCTGATGGCATGGTTTCAAATATACCAGTAAAGAGTTTATCTGAGTTTAATAATATGCTTTCAGAAGATAACGATAAACTAGTTATAGGAAGTTATTCTTACAGGTCAGTAGAGATCGAAGGTGCAGTAAAAAATCCTGGTAAGTACTTAGTAAACGAGGGAGCTGGAATTTATGATTTAGTTTTAATTGCAGGCGGCTATACTGATACTGCTTATCCCTTTGGAGGAGTTTTAGAAAATAAGCAAACAAAGAAAATAAATGAAAAAGCTGGTGAAAGGTTGTATGAATCTTTTATTGATGAACTCTCAAATATATCCTCCTCTGTTGTTCCTCAGCAGGGAGAGATGGGTTTTTTAGCAGAGATTATTACCGAAATAAAAAATACCAAACCTTCTGGCAGGGTTAGTGCTGAGTTTAATCTTGAAAAATTGAAAAACGATCCTTCGTTGGATATTTTATTACAGGATGGAGATAAGGTTACTATCCCTGAATTTCTTGATCATATATATATCTTTGGTGAGATTAATACCGAGGGAACTATTAGATACAAAGAGGGAGCTGATTTCAATTACTATATTGATAAAAAGGGAGGCTATAGCCCTTATGCAAATAAAAAGAATGTATATGTATTACACCCAAATGGTGAAACTACTTTAGTTTCTGATAATAAAAATATTTTTATGAGGCAGCGTAAAGAAAATATGGTACTTTATCCAGGATCAGTTATCTTCATTCCCCGCGAAACTGCTAAAATTCCTTTTTCAGTTGCTGCACAGGCATATGCTTCAATTCTTGGAAATATAGGAGTATCACTTGCATCAGTATCAGTATTAAAAGATTAATCTAAAGGCATCTATTCTTATGAAAATAAAAAGAATGCTATTTTTATTGATTTGTACTTCTTTAATAATACCGAATATTTATTCCGACAGCTTTAAATACAATACATATAATAACCATGGCATGATTGGATTAATAAATATGCCAACCGCTCGAATATATAGCGAAGGCTCACATGGCTTTACTTTTTATTACGGATCACCTGATCAAAAAATGAATATTACATCTTCACCTTTTAACTGGCTTGAAGCATCAATATTTTATTCAAACATAAAAGATAATCCAGTGGGTTGCAATTTTCAAAATTGCAGAAAGGATAAAGGATTTAATTTTAAAATAAGACTTAAAGAAGAGGGATTTTTGCCTGCCATTGCTGTAGGTTTAAATGACATAGGGGGAACCGGTCTTTATAGTTCTGAATACATTGTTGGAAGTTATGGGATTAATAAATTAGATATGCACTTTGGCCTAGGATGGGGAACGCTTAATGGCACTTCGGATTTTAGAAACCCATTTACCTTTTTTAGTGACAGTTTTGAAGATAGGCCTGGGATTCTAAATATTGAGGGAGGTAAAATTGCCTCTGATTCTATATTTTCAGGAAAAAATGTATCACCTTTTTACGGAATTTCTTATGCAATTCATCCTAAGGTGCTATTAAAAGTCGAACACGATTCAACACTTACTTCAAGGCCTGAGCTTCCATTTGATGATCCTAAAAGCAGAATCTCTTTCGGATTTGATTATTTATATAGTGATAATATTAACATTGGTCTTTCCGCTGAAAGAGGTAATACTATTTCATTAAAATTTTCTGTGAAACAAGGTCTCGAGGCTAAGCAATTTAAATATGTCACACCTACAAAAATAGATAATGAAAGCAAAGAAACATCCTTTATAAGAAACATTCAAGCAAATGGACTTGGCATTAATGAAATATTTGAGGATGAAGACACTATCGGCATTGAGGTAATGCAATTTTCCCATCCAAGCCTAGACATTATAGAAGAAATAATAATGACAGCTAAGGGTGAAAGTGGAATTAATAAAGATATTAAAGTTAATTATAAAATTCACGGGCTTAATGCTGATGACGAGTTTGATCAGGCATTCAAAAACAGGGCTAAACAAATCTATCAAAGGCAAGGAAAAGCTTCTTTTTATCAAGATACAAGAGTAACTGTTAGGCCTTTTCTTGCAGCTAGAGAGGATTTTCTTAAACTTTCTGTTATGTTAAATAATGATGGTGAATATATTTTTTCAGAGAACTTTTTCTTTACATATAATCTTAAATATTCCATATGGGATAATTTTGAAGATTTAACATATCCACCTGTAGATATTGGCCCAGCTGAAGTTAGAACAGATATTAAAAAATACTTAAATGATTTTGATGGTCGTATAGTAATTGGAAGAGCTCAATTTGATTACCACTTTTCTCCAAGAGAAAATAACCATATAGTTATTACAGCAGGATTGCTCGAGGAAATGTTCTCTGGATATGGGTTTGAGTATTTATATTTTGACAATGGCAAAGATTATGCTTATGGCTTCGAAGTTTTTGATGTAGTAAAACGGGATTATGAATTAAGGTTTGGGACATTAGATTATAAAAATACAGTAGGCTCATTTAATTTTCATTTTAGAAATAAAAAAATAATACCTTTCGATGCCAAAGTATCAGTTGGTGAATATCTTGCTGGAGATCTAGGCGGAACTTTTGAGATTTCAAGAACATTTGAAAATGGAACAAAGTTTGGTGGTTTTGTTACCTTGACTAATGTTTCTACTAAGGAATTTGGCGAGGGCTCATTTGATAAAGGAATATATTTCAATATTCCATTAGGTGGAAATGTTGGAAATTATATGTGGAGACCTCTTACAAAAAACCCTGGGCAAAAGCTAAACAGGAAGTACACTTTGTATGATTTATTAGTAAAATTTCGACCTTTCGAAGGATAAATATTTTATTGTCTATTCATTAATTATTACTTCAAAAAAATTTTTTATAAATATAAGTTAAAAAAAAACATAAAAAAATTTACTTAGTTTCAAAATTATATATAATCCATAATCTAAGTACTTAAAATAAATGTTAATTAATTAATGAATAATAAATTAATATGCGTTATATTAGTCTCTAATGGCTCAATTAAGCCGATTGATTGTTTATAAGTACTTACAAAATCATTAAAAGAGGAAATGATATGAAGAGGAATCAAAAAATGAAATTACAAAATACTAAACTTCTAGCACTTGCTGTTATATTTTTTAGTTCGATATCACTTGATGCTTTTGCAGACAAAGATGTGTTATCAGCAGAAGACATTGCAGTAATAGAAAATAGGATTGATAAAATGAGTATTTCTGAGCTAAATACTCAAAGAGAATCATTAATGGCAGAAGCAGCCTATCTTCAGGCAGAACAAGGTGCTTCACAAAGCCCTACAAGAAGCAGAGCTATTTCATCAAGACTTAGTCAAATTACAGCTGAACTTTCTCTCATACAGAAAGCTTTAATAGGATTAGGGTCTATTGCTATCCTAAATAATCTTGCTGATGATGGTTATAATGACAATACTCCTCCAGTTATTACTATTAATGGAAGCTCTTCAGTCACAGTAGAATTAGGGACTGCATATTCTGATGCTGGAGCAACTGCTAATGATGCATTCCACGGATCAACTACCGTTTCCTCTTCTGGTAGTGTTGATACAAATGTAGTGGGAACTTATACAATTACTTATACAGCTACAGACTATGATGGTAACACTGCTACAGCAACTAGAACTGTAACCGTAGTTGATACTACAGATCCTGTTGTTACTGTTACTGGTTCGGCTTCAGTAACTCATGAATTAGGTGATGTTTATACAGATGCAGGTGCAACAGCTACTGATGCTTCCGGAAGTGTGAGTGTTACATCTTCAGGTACTGTAGACATAACAAAAGTTGGGACTTATACAATTACTTATACTTCTACTGATGCATCTAGTAATACTGGAACAGCAACTAGAACTGTAACAGTAGTTGATACAACTAAACCAGTTGTTACTGTAACTGGAGACAATCCAGCTACTGTTGAACTTGCTGGTACTTATGAAGATGCTGGAGCAACAGCTACTGATGCTTCTGGAGATGTTACTGTTGTAACTACAGGTACTGTAGATACAACAAAAGTTGGGGCTTATACAATTACTTATACTTCTACTGATGCTTCTGGAAATGCTGGAACAGCAACTAGAACTGTAAACGTTGTTGATACCACAGCTCCGGTTGTTACTGTTACTGGTTCGGCTACAGTAACTCATGAATTAGGTGATACTTATACAGATGCAGGTGCAACAGCTACAGATGCATCTGGTGATGTTACTGTCGTAACTTCGGGTGAATCTTATTTAGATCAAGCTGGTAGTGAGTTTGTTGATGTAGGTATAGTTGGCACTTATACAATTACTTATACATCTACTGATGCTTCTGGAAATGCTGGAACAGCAACTAGAACTGTAAATGTTGTTGATACTACAGCTCCGGTATTCACCTCATCACCAAACTTTGAAATACTTGAGGGTATTACTAACATTGGTTATGTAACTGTTAAACAAGACACACTAGCTACTAAAGTAGTTCCTGGCAGCACAAAAGGCCAGGTAACCTTTACTATTGATAGTAGTGATATAAGTATTGATCCTTCTTCAGCATTGTTAACGTTTAACACTGCTCAAGATTATGACAGTATGTATGATGAACAAGGCTTGCTTCAATATACTGCAGTTGTAACTGCAACTGATCCAAGTGGCAATGCTACTAACCAAACTATTACAGTTAACGTTTTAAACGATCCTAACGATGATACTGGTAGAGAGAATGCTACTGGTACTGGTACTGAAACAGGTTCTGGAACAGGTACTGGAACTGGTACAGCTGGAGATACAGCCCCAGTCATAACATTGGTTGGAGGCTCTACAGTCACTCATGAATTAGGTGATGTTTACATAGATGAATATTCAGTTACTGACGACTATGATCCAACTGTGACCGTTGAAGTATCTGGTGAAACTTTCTTAGATCAAGAAGGTGGAAGTCCATATGTTGATTCAGGTACGATAGGTAGTTATACAATAACTTATACAGCTACTGATGATGAAGATAACACTACAACAGTAACTAGAACTGTTAATGTTGTTGACACTACAGCTCCTGTGTTCACATCTTCTGGTAACTATGAAGTTCTTGAGGGGAACCTCAGTATTGGTTTCGCTACAGTTGAGCAAAATACTCGTGCTACTAGACATGATCCTACAACTGGAAGAGGTCAAGTTGAATTTGATATCTTAATTCAAGATGATTTAGCTATTAATAAATCTTCAGGGGAACTAACCTTTAAATATGCTCAGGATTATGACAGCATGTATGATGAGGAAGGTAAGCTTGAATATGTAACTCTTATTAAAGCAACTGATCCAAGTGGAAACTATACTACACAACAGATCACAGTTACCGTATTAAACGATCCTAACGA
Organism: uncultured SAR86 cluster bacterium; assembly: GCA_902556355.1. GTDB lineage: Bacteria > Pseudomonadota > Gammaproteobacteria > Magnimaribacterales > D2472 > SCGC-AAA076-P13. The sequence goes on along the minus strand of CACDVW010000001.1, from coordinate 105,795 downwards.
TGATACTGGTAGAGAAAATGCTACTGGTAGTGGTACTGCTACAGGTATGGGAACAGGTACTGGAACTGGAACAGCTGGAGATACAGCTCCAACTATTACGCTAAATGGTTCTGCTACTGTAACCCATGAATTAGGTGATATTTATACAGACGCTGGAGCAACAGCTACTGACGACTATGATCCAAATGTTACTGTTGTAGTATCTGGTGAAACTTTCCTAGATCAGGGAGGCGGTAGCCCATATGTTGATTCAGCCGTGACAGGTACTTACACAATAACCTATACAGCTACTGACTCTGAAGATAATACTTCAACAGCAACCAGAACTGTTAACGTTGTTGATACTACAGCTCCTGTGTTTACATCCTCTGGCCTATTCCAGGTTCTTGAAGGTGTGACCAACGTAGGAAGTCCTACAGTTGAGCAAAATACTCGTGCTACTAGACATAATCCTGTATCAGGAGATGGTAGAGTTACATTTAGTTTAGTCAATATCGAAGCTTCCAACGGTACGGCTGGAGCTAACGCATTGAGTATTGATGCTTCTTCAGCGTTAATAACGTTTAACTTTGTTGTAGACTATGACAGCATGTATAACCCTGATGATGGTAAACTTGATTTCCTTGCAACAGTTACTGCAACTGATGCAAGTGGCAATGCTACTGACCAACAAATCGTAGTGACAATTCTAAACGATCCTAACGATGATGTTGGATATGCCGATGGTGCAACTGCAACCAATGGTAATACAGCTACAGGTACAGGCACAGGAACGAACGAAAACTAAGAAAGCTTAAGCTTGTGAGCCTTGGTAAAAAAGATATTTCAAAAAATATCTCTACCAAGGCTCATTTTTCTTTAAATGAAAGTGAAAATTTTTTAAATAGCTTTCTTAAACTTTTAAAAGATAAGGGCCGCAATAATATTATAAAAATATCTAAATTTGGTACCTTTGAAAAAAAAATAACACCTCAAAGAATCGGCAGAAATCCTAAAACAAAGGAAGAGTTTATAATCAACAAAAGATCAAAATTTACCTTTAAAAGCTCAAATAACGTTAAATCTTTTTTGAATTAATTTAATGGTCGGGATGGCCGGATTTGAACCGACGACCACTACACCCCCAGTGTAGTGCGCTACCAGACTGCGCTACATCCCGAAATAATATATAATTAATGTTCTCGACTTCTATAAAAAATTAATTTTATATTAAATGATACGCTTCCTATACATTTTAATTCTATTTTATTCTTTTTCATCAAACGCTACTGAAAATTCTATACTTACATCTTCAGGAAAGATATCTGCACAGAACCAAAATGGTGTCTTATTCTATGAAGACATACCCTATGCGCAGCCACCAGTTGGATCTTTAAGATGGAAAGCACCGCGAGAAATTAAAACAACTGAAACAGAGATTCAGCCTAAAAAAGATAATTTTTGTGTACAAAGGCCATCAAATCTTGGGGGTGTTAATAGTGACGAGGTTTTTGTAGGTACAGAAGACTGTCTTTATTTAGACATTCATAAACCTAAAAAACATACTCAGAAATTGCCGGTTATGTTTTGGATACATGGGGGAGGTAATACTTCAGGTTATAAAGATATCTATGATTTTTCAAAAATGGTAAAAAAACATAATGTAATTGTAGTAAGAATAAATTATAGACTTGGACCATTTGGATGGTTTTATCATCCATCTATACAGAATTTTCAAAGTGGAATTGATAAAAGCTCAAATTTTGGGACTCTTGATATTATCAGCGCACTTAAATGGGTCAATAAGAATATTGAACTTTTTGGTGGAGATTCAAATAATATAACAATATTTGGAGAGTCTGCAGGAGGTCATAATGTTTTATCTTTATTAGTATCTAATAATGCGAATGGACTATTCCAGAAAGCTATCTCGATGTCTGGTTATACGACAACAATAAATCAAGAAAAAGCATATAGACAAGATGAGCATTCTTCAACTTCAGATTTTTCGAGTTGGAATGTTGTTAACATGATTTTAGATGATAAAAATCAATCTAGCATTCAAGAAAGCTATTCTAAAAATGAGCTGAGAGATATTCTAATGACACTTTCAACTGAAGATTTTTTTAAACATTACTCTGATAGAAAATCATATCAAGAATTACCGCTTTTACAATCAGATGGAATTGTGATTCCCGAAGAAGGTCTGAGAAAAGCACTTTCAAATCCAAAATATATGAAAGATGTACCTATTATTGCAGGCTCAACAAGAGATGAGGTCAAGCTATGGCTTGCATCTGCAATGTATTTTGTTGATATTGATTACTCAATACTTGGAACTATCTTTAGGGTACCAAAAGTAACTCTTAAAGATGAGGATGCATTTAATGCCTTTAATTATTATAGAAGTTCTGCATGGAAAATTAGAGGAGTAGACTATCCTCTTCAATCAATTGCAAAAACTGGAAACACTAATCTTTATGCTTACCGTTATGATTGGGACGATCATAGAAAGTTTTTTATTGCTAATTTTAAGAAACTTATTGGTGCAGCACATGCAACTGAAATCCCTCTTTTGGCAAGTGATTATAAGCTTGTTGGAGGCTACCCACTTTCAGATTTGATTTACCCGCCATCTCTATCCAAGAGATTTACATCAAAAAATTTAATGAAATTTTGGTCAAATTTTGCGAAAGAAAGTATTCCTGGAGAATCAACAAACTCTATTAAATGGGAACCTTATGATACTAATAAAAGTAGAAACGGAAAATTTTTAATTCTTGATAAGAAGAAAGAAATGCAAATGTCATATGATTCTAATACGTTTGAAAGTCTTATGGATGAGTTGTATTTAGACACAAGATTGAATGATCTTGAAAAGTGCGTTGTTTTGCTGCAAATGCTTACATATGTTGGAAACGATTTATATGATGAAAAATCTCAGAGATACAAAGGTCAATGCGATAGAAAAGTTTCTGAGCAGTTTTTAATTGATAACTCTAGCTTTATAGAATACTAAATTCATGAATTTTTAATTGCATCTTTTATTTTTAAAACTTCAATATCTTTAATATGAATTAGGTTTGCAATTCTTCTTATAAGTCTCTCTTCATTAACTTCCAGAACAAAATCAGCATATGCAACTGACCACAAAAAAGTTAATAAAGTATGCTTATCTTCCTTTGAATAATCTTTGTTAATATCTTCTATAAACTCATAAAAAGATATTGAGTTTCTACTAAAATTTTCAATGATTTTTAAAATCTCTTCCTCTGATTTATCAACTTTAGTCGTTAATTTTTTTATTTCTTTTAATATAATCGAAAGTTCAGAATCTGAAATCTCTCCGTCAGCTCTAGCTATCTCATAAGCCAATACAGCAGCTGTTAGCTCAATTTCAGTATTTGGATTATCTTTTTTAGTAGAACTTTTATTTTTTTTGAAGAATTTAAACATTTTTTAAATTAGTCTTTTTTGGATTAAATATTACATATGTGAATAGATAATATATAGCACCTAAAATTAAAAATGAATATGTAGATACAGTAGCTCCATAATTATTTTCTAGGTAAATACCTAGGAATCCAAAAATCAAGGAAATGAGAATTATTATTATCAAAGTCTCTTCAGACGAAAATTTATTCATAAGCTTGTGATGAATATGATCTCTTCCTGGAGAACTAATTCCTATACCTTGTTTTAATCTTGAGAAAATCAACCCAATGCAATCTAGAAAAGGAATAGCCACAAACCAAAGCATGGTAATAGGTTCAGCATCATAAAATACATTTTGTGATCCATAGATCGAGCACCAAGCTACCCAAAATCCCATTAAATTAGATCCACTGTCGCCTAAGAAGACTCCTCTACTTTTACCAAAAACTCTTAGATTGAATATAAGAAAACCAATCATAGAACCAATAACCAAAACCAACATCGAATCATAAATCAATCCTGAATAAAAACCTATAAACAGAAGACTTAACATCGCACATGCAGAACATAAACCGTTAATACCGTCAATCATATTAAAGGCATTCATAATTCCTACAATACAAAATATTGTAAAAGGTATTCCAAATATACCAAGTTTTACCTCACCAAAACCGAAGACATTGCCAAGTGATGATATATAAACATTTGTGGTATAAATCATGTATAGGCTTAATATTATTTGTATTATTATTCTTTTGTAAGCTTTTATAGATTTATAATCATCAATTAAAAATATTAATACAAGAGGTATTGAGGTTACTATCAGCTGGAATGTAAATTCAGGTACGTAGCCATTTAAATTATTTAAATCAATATAGAGTTTTCCAGATATAAGTAATGCAATTAAAGTTCCTATACCGCCAGTAAGTGGAGTTGGGCTATCATGAAATCTTCTATTTCTGTCAGGGAGATCAATTAAGATATTTTTTTCTTTTGCATAATTTCTAAGAAGAGAATTAATAGCCATTGAAGCAATTATGCTTATAATTAAGTAATCTATTATTATTGCTAATTCCATGATAATTAATTTTACCTTTTTAATTAGATTAGTATGTAATTTAGTTTAAATAAATATTTATTATTAATACATTTTTATCGAAAACGATTTTTATGAATTTAGAATGTGAAAAAGAATTAAATATCGCTAAAAAAGCTGCAAAAGAAGCTGGAAAATACCTTATAAATAATAAAAATAGCTTAAATAAAGAGTTATCTTCAACTAGCAGAGATATAAAACTTCAAGCAGATTTTGAAGCAGAAAAGATAATAAAAGATATTATTCAAAGAGAATCTGACATACCCATACTTGCTGAAGAAACTGGAATGTCAACTGATAATTCTTTTAAAAATTTATGGATAGTTGACCCTCTAGATGGAACGGCAAATTATGCAAGAGATATTCCATTCTGTTGCGTTTCTATAGCATTAGTTTCTGATTTTAAACCAATTATTGGTGTTATATACGATTTTAACAATGACAATCTTTATGAGGGATCCATAAATACACATGCTTATCTTAATAATGAAAAAATCGAGGTCTCAACAACTAAAAGAAGTGATGATGGTCTTTTAATAACAGGCTTACCCAATGATACAGATTATTCTGACGAAGCATTAATTAATATGATTAGAAATTTTCAAAATTGGCGTAAAGTTAGGATGATTGGCTCAGCAGCAATGGCTTCTGCATATGTAGCATCTGGTAAAGCTGATTTATATATGGAAAGTAAATCTTATTTATGGGATGTTGCAGCAGGCGCTGCTATAGTAAATGCAGCAGGCGGCAAAGCTATAATTTCAAATCAAAATGATAAATTTCAAGTTGATGTTCTTTTTTCAAACTCAAGCTTAAAAATATAATTTATTATGAAAGCATTGGTCTGGTTCAGAAGTGATTTACGAGTTCAAGATAATCCTGCGCTGAGGCATGCTTTCAAAGAAGCTGACAGCGTAGAAGCAGTATATTTTTATTCAGCAGAGCAATTAAAAAATCATAACGAAGCTGATGTAAAAATTGATTTTTTAATACAGCATTTATTTTCACTTGAAAAAACACTAACCTCTTTGAATGTTCCTCTAACAATTATTCAAAGCAATGGATTTGAAGAGGATTCAATTCTGCTTAAAAAATATTGCATCGATAGATCTGTTAAAAAAGTATTTTGGAATAATCAATTTGGTGAAGATGAAAACTTGCGTGATAAACAAGTATTGGAAGCTTTAGAATTTAATAAGATATTGGTAAAAACATTTCATGATCAAGTCATATATAAGCCAGGCTCTCTTAAAACTGGTCAAGGAAATCCATACGCAGTATTTACTCCTTTTAAAAGAAAGTGGATAGAAAATTTTGAAATGGATTTTTTGGATATTAATTTTCAGTATGTAAAAAAAAACCCACAAGATTTAACATCAAATATCACAACCTTTGATTTTAATTATTCTAGAACACACAGAGTAAATATGGATCTTTGGAGTATAGGAGAGTCTGCAGCACTACAAAGACTGCATAAATTTTTAGATGAAAAAATTATAAATTATTCAAAAAACAGAAATGATCCAATTCTTGAAGGAACTAGTCGCATTTCACCTTATCTTGCACTTGGAATTATTTCTTCAAAAAAGTGTATTCTTGAAGCTCTTAAAATTAATAATTTTGAATTTACTTCTGGAAATGTTGGAGTTACTAAATGGATTGATGAGATTATATGGAGAGAATTTTATAAAAATATTATGTTCTCATTTCCTAAAGTTAGCAGAGGCCAGCCATTTCAAGATTATTCAAAGAAAATTAAATGGAGGTTTAAGGAAGAAGAATTTCAAGCATGGAAAGAAGGTAAGACTGGATTTCCAATTGTTGATGCTGCTATGAGACAACTTCATTATGAAGGCTGGATGCACAATAGGCTTCGCATGGTTGTTGCAATGTTTTTTACAAAAAATATGTTACACGACTGGAGACTTGGTGAAGCTTATTTTATGAAAAATTTAATTGATGGAGACTTTGCATCCAATAATGGAGGTTGGCAGTGGAGTAGCTCTACAGGCACAGATGCTGCTCCCTACTTTAGAATTTTTAATCCTATCACACAGTCAACCAACTTTGATAAAGAAGGATTATTCATAAAAAAATATATTCCTGAATTAAAAGATTTAGATAAATCAGTTATTCATAACCCCTCTAAAGAACATAGAAAATATTGTAATTATCCGGAACCAATCTTAGATCTAAAAGAATCGAGATTGAGAGCAATTGAAGCCTTTAAAATAGCCAAATCTTAACCTTAAATTTCATAGTTTAGTGAGTAAACTTTATGTATACTTTCACCATTAATTTATATATTTAAAATGGGGAGTATATAGATATGCACAAAACTGATTTAGAGATCGCGAATAATGCCTCAAAAAAACATATTAAAGATATTGCTTCATCTTTAAATATTCCTGAGGAGGCTTTAATTGTATATGGTAATGATAAGGCAAAAATTAATTATGATTTTTTAGACTCTTGTAAGGATAAAAAAGATGGCAAATTAATTCTCGTGACTGCTATCTCACCAACACCAGCAGGTGAAGGCAAGACAACAACAAGTGTTGGTCTTGTAGATGGACTTTGCCATATAGGAAAAAAAGCGATGGTATGCTTAAGGGAGCCTAGCCTTGGTCCATGTTTTGGTATGAAGGGTGGAGCTGCCGGTGGTGGTTATGCTCAGGTAGTGCCAATGACAGATATAAACTTGCATTTCACTGGAGATTTTCATGCAATTGGTGCTGCTCACAACCTTTTATCAGCAATTGTTGATAATCACATTCATTGGGAAAATAGTCTAAACATTGATCCAAGGAGAATAACTTGGAGACGTGTTGTTGACATGAATGATAGATCACTCAGAGATATAACATGTGGACTAGGTGGAACTGGAAACGGAATACCAAGACAAAGCGGTTTTGATATCACCGTGGCTTCAGAAATAATGGCAGTTTTTTGTTTAGCAAGTGATCTTGAGGATTTACAGGAAAGAGTAGGAAATATTGTAGTTGGTTATACAAGAAAACAAGAACCTGTTAAAGTTTCGCAGCTAAATGCACAAGGAGCTATAACAGCTTTATTGAGAGATGCATTTCAACCAAACTTAGTTCAAACCCTTGAGAACAATCCAGCATTTATGCACGGAGGACCATTTGCAAATATTGCCCATGGCTGTAATTCAGTTATGGCAACTAAAAGCGCTCTAAAGATAGCTGATTATGTAGTTACAGAGGCTGGCTTTGGTGCAGACTTAGGGGCTGAAAAATTTTTTGATATTAAATGCAGAAAAGCAGGTTTATCGCCAGATGCAGTTGTTATTGTGGCTACCACTAAAGCATTAAAAATGCATGGCGGAGTTAAAAAAGATGATTTAAAAGATGAAAATGTTCAGGCTATTGAAGACGGTTGTAAAAATTTAGAAAGGCACATAAAAAATATTGCTAAATTTGGAGTGCCAGTGACGGTTGGAATTAACGAATACTACACTGATACAAAAGAGGAACACCAAGCAATAATTGATTTTTGCAAAAATCTTGGGGTGGCATGTAAAATATCTTCTCATTGGTCAGATGGTGGAAAGGGTGCAGCAAATCTAGCATTACATGTAGCTGAATTGGTTGATAGCAATAGTGCCTCATTTAAAACTTTATACAATGATGATATGCCTTTGTGGGAAAAAACAGATCACATTGCTAAGAATATTTATGGAGCATCAGGAATTATTGCTGATAAAAAAGTTAGAAATAAATTTAAAAAATTAGAAGAGGATGGTTATGGAAACTATCCTATTTGTATGGCTAAAACCCAATATAGCTTTTCAACTGATCCATTATTAATGGGCGCACCATCAGGACATGAAGTTCCAATAAGAGAAGTGAGGTTATGTTCAGGTGCTGAGTTTATTGTAGTGATTTGTGGTGAGATAATGACTATGCCTGGCCTGCCAAGAAAACCAGCATCTGAAAACATTGGAGTAGATAAAAATAAAGATATAGAAGGCTTATTTTAAATATTTTGTATAATATTACACTGATCTTTGAGGTTTAAAATGAAAGATAAATTACAGTTTTATATAAATGGTTCTTGGGTAGATTCAGAATCAAATGAAAAAATAGAAGTAATAAATCCTGCTAATGAAGAAATAATTGGTCATGTTACAGCTGGTACAAAGGGAGATATAGATAAAGCTGTTGCAGCAGCATTTCAAGCTTTCTCTTCTTTTCAATACACTTCAAAAGAAGAAAGAATAGAGCTACTAAATAATATTATTTCTGAGTATGAAAATAGGTATGATGATTTTGTTCAAGCCATTACTGAGGAAATGGGTGCACCCTTATGGTTATCAGAAAAAGCTCAAGCTTCAACAGGTATTAAAAATATTCATGAAACCTTAGATGCTTTAAAAAATTATCAATTTGAGAAACCTGAGGGTGACTATACTTTAATTAAGGAGCCTATTGGTGTTATTGGCATGATTACTCCATGGAATTGGCCGATGAATCAAATCACAACAAAAGTATCAGCAGCATTAGCAGCAGGCTGTACCATGGTTCTTAAACCAAGTGAAATATCACCTTATTGTGCAATGCTCTTAGCAGAAGTTTTTGACGCAGCAGGAGTTCCGGATGGAGTATTTAACGTTGTTAATGGCTATGGACCAACTGTTGGAGCCGCATTATCTGAACATCCAGATATTGCTATGATGTCATTCACTGGTTCAACTAGAGCTGGTATTGCAGTGGCACAAGCATCAGCAGTATCTGTAAAACGTGTACATCAAGAACTTGGCGGAAAATCTTCAAACATTATTCTTGATGATGTTGCTGATTTAGAAAAATCAGTTAAAGGTGGAGCTGGTCATTGTTTTCTCAATTCAGGACAATCATGTAATGCTCCAACAAAAATGTTAGTTTCAGCAAAAAACTATGACAAAGCAGTAGAAGTTGCAATACAGACAGCAAATAACACTACCGTGGGAGATCCTCAGGGAGAATTTAGAATTGGACCGATAGCTAACAAAGCTCAATATGAAAAGATTCTTAGAATGATTGAAATTGGAATTGAAGAGGGAGCTAAACTTGTTGCTGGTGGTGTTGAAAAACCAGAAGGATATGAAAAAGGTTATTATGTAAAACCTACAGTTTTTGCTGACGTTACTAATGATATGACAATTGCTAAAGAAGAAATATTTGGTCCAGTTTTATCAATCATTAAATATGACAATGAGGATGAGGCTATTGAAATAGCAAATGATACTGAATATGGCCTTGCAGGCTATGTTCAAGGTGAACCAGAACATGCTAAAGAAGTAGCTCGAAAAATAAGAGCTGGGCAAGTAATTATCAATGGAGGTGCTAGAGGAACTGGAGCACCTTTTGGTGGTTATAAGTCTTCAGGTAATGGTAGAGAGCATGGTCTTCATGGTCTTGAAGAGTGTCTAGAAACTAAAGCTGTAATCGCACCGTAAACTAGTCTAATAAATCAGGCTGCATTTTGATAATTTTATCAAACGCAGGTTGATAACTTGCCCAAGCAGCTATATCGTTTGCAATAAATTCTCTTGTTTTAATTGCTGTCTCATGAGGAACTGAGATTGGTGAGCCTGCTGATTCGGCCATTAACTGCGCCTGACAACATCTTTCCATAGACATATAGAACCATAGTGCAATGTCGACAGATGGCCCTGTAGTCAAAATGCCATGATTTTGTAATATAGCCACTTTCTTATCACCTAGAGCTTTAGCTATTTCATCTCCCTCATCTACCTCCTCAACAACACCTGAAAAATCCTTATAGATAGCTTGATTTTCATAGAATGCACATGCATCTTGAGAGATTGGGTCAAGTAATTTTCCTAAAGTTGAAAAAGTTCTCCCATATATTGAGTGAGAATGAGCAGCAGCATTTACATCAGGTCTTGCTTTGTGAAGTCTTGAATGAATTGCAAATGCAGCAATATTTACATCTTTATCCCCTTGAACCACTTTCCCATCATGATTAACCAGTAAAAGATCTGAAACGGATATTTGAGAAAAATGAACACCAAGTGGATTCACCCAAAAGTGATCTTTAAACTCAGGATCTCTATAAGTTATGTGTCCTGCTACACCCTCATTAAATCCAAAATAGTCAAACAGCCTAAATCCAGCTGCCAATTTTTCAAGTTGATTTCGTCTTTCTTCAGCAGGACTCTCAAATTCTTGAAAAACTAAACCTTTTTCTTTTATTGGTAGTCTCCCGTCTGTAATATCTATTTTCATAGGCGTAACATTTGACATAGTTTCTATTCTCCTAAGCTCTATAATGATAAAATAGCTTACCAAATAAATAATTAAATATGAAATATAGAACTGAAAAAGATAGCTTAGGCGAAGTTAAGGTTCCAACAAAAGCATTGTGGGGAGCTCAAACACAAAGGGCGCTAGATAATTTCACTATAAGTGGAATTAAATTTGCTTTTCCTTTTGGCAGATCCTTTATTGAAGCTTTGGGCATGATTAAATACTCAGCGGCAGCTGCTAATAATAATTTAAAACTATTACCAGCTAAAAAAGCTGCAGCTATAAAATCAGCATCAAAAGATGTACTAAATGGATTGCATGATGATTCATTTCCTCTTGATGTTTTTCAAACTGGATCTGGAACTAGTACGAACATGAATGCTAATGAAGTTATTGCCAATTTAGCTTCAAAAAAATCAAAATTAAAAATTAATGCAAATGACGATGTGAATATGAGTCAAAGCTCAAATGATGTTATTCCAACAGCAATATGCGTCAGCGCTCTTATAGATATGAATAGATTGCTCTTGCCAAACCTTGATAAGTTAGTTAAATCAATTGATCTAAAAATGAAACAAGTCAAAGGTAACGTAAAAACAGGAAGAACTCATTTAATGGATGCTATGCCAATAGATTTTTCTCAAGAATTATCTGGATGGAAGGCTCAATTAGAAGCAAACAAGAAAACAATTATTCAAGCAGCAAATAGGATGAATGAACTTCCTCAGGGTGGAACAGCAATTGGAACCGGAATAAACGCACATAAAGATTTTTCAAAACATTTCTGTTCTGAATTAAATAAACTTTCTAAATTTAAAACCAAGCCTGCTAAGAATTTTTATCAAGGATTAAGTTCTGTAGATAACGCAGTTGAACTTTCCTCAGCATTAAAAAATTTAAGTGTAATTTTGATGAAAATATCTAATGATCTTAGATGGATGAATAGTGGACCATTGACTGGTTTAGGAGAGATAGAACTTCAGGCTTTACAGCCTGGAAGCAGTATTATGCCTGGAAAGGTCAATCCAGTGATTCCAGAAGCAGTAGCAATGGCTTGTGCTGATGTTATTGGAAATGATGTAACAGTAACCCTTGCAGGGCAAAGTGGTAACTTCCAACTAAATGTTATGTTACCTGTTGTGGCATATAACTTACTAAAAAGTATTAATTTGTTAGGAAATGCGATGCCACTTCTTGCAAATAAAGCTATCAAAACATTCAAAGTAAATTCAAAAAATATAAACGAATCTTTGTCAAAAAATCCAATTCTTGTGACTGCCTTAAATAGAGTAATTGGTTATAGTAAGGCCGCTGCCATTGCGAAGAAAGCTTATAAAGAGAATAAATCAATTATCGATGTTGCTCATGAAGAAACAGGCATAAATAAGTCTGAATTAAAAAAACTTCTAGATCCATCAAAGCTAACAAAAGGTGGCATTAGTGAGTGATTTAGCTTCAAGTGCCTGCGAGGCTTGCAGAATTGATGCTCCAATAGTTTCAGATGATGAAGCCTCTTTGCTTATAAAGGAAATAGAGGGGTGGGATTTGATTGATGACGGTGTAAAGAAGCTAAAAAAAGAATTTAGTTTTTCAAATTATAGCGATTCAGTAGATTTTTCAAATAAAGTTGCTGATGTGGCTGAACAAGAAGATCATCATCCACAAATCATTCTTGAATGGGGTAAAGTTACTGTTATATGGTGGTCTCATAAAATTAAGGGTTTGCACAAAAATGATTTCATTTGCGCAGCAAAGACGAACAATATAAGTAAAAGTTAATATGGAACAAAATGAAAAACCTTATCAATCACTAGCTTGGTTAGCTACTGGAATTCTTATTATTGCTGCAGCATTAGCAAGCTTCGTTCCTGAATTAGAGTATCATCATTGGGCTTTTATATCTGCAAATACTTTATGGGTGTATGTTGGGTGGCTATGGAAAGAGCAATCATTAGTGGTTCTTAATGCTGGATTAACGCTTATTTACATTTTAGGACTAATATTCTAAGAATTATTTTTTTTTAAATTAAGTCTTGCTATAATCCGACATGGAAAAAGTAAAACAAAAAGCCCTAACTTTTGACGATGTTCTTCTTTTACCAAGGTATAGCGACTTTGTACCTAGTGAAGCATCGACTCAAACTAAACTCACAAAAAATATAAATATCAAAGTACCTTTGGTTTCAGCTGCTATGGATACTGTGACTGAATCACGAATGGCTATCGCTTTAGCTGAAGTAGGAGGAATTGGTATTATTCATAAAAATAACTCCATTGAAGATCAGGTTTTAGAAGTCAAAACTGTAAAAAAATATGAAAGTGGAGTTGTTAGAGATCCAATAACAATAGAATCATGCAAGACAATTGGTGAATTAATTCAGATGACTACTGAATTAAATATTTCCGGCATGCCAGTTGTTGATAGTGGAGTACTTAAGGGAATTGTTACTAGTAGAGATTTTAGGTATGCAGATAATATGGACGCCCATGTTTCATCAATTATGACAGCATTTGATCAACTAATTACTGTTGATGAGGGAACCTCTCAGGATGCAGTAAAAAAACTGATGCATGAAAACAGAATTGAAAAAGTTTTAGTTATAGATCAATCAGGAGTATTAAGTGGGCTTGTAACTATGAAAGACATAGAAAAATCAGCAGAACATCCGAATGCTACTAAAGATGATTCAGGAAGCTTAATGGTTGGTGCGGCCTTAGGCACTGGAACAGATACTCTTGACAGGGCAAAAGCCTTAAATGAAGCTGGAGTTGATTTATTTGTTATTGATAGCGCTCATGGCCACTCAAAAAATGTTATTGAGACCATAAAGATAATTAAAAAAGAATTCCCATCTATTGATGTAATTGGAGGGAATGTGGCAACTCCTGAAGGAGCTTTAGAGTTAGTCAAAGCTGGAGCTGATGGAATTAAAGTTGGTATGGGTCCAGGCTCTATTTGTACAACAAGAATTATTGCTGGTATTGGTGTACCACAGATCTCAGCTATTTTAGAAATCAAAAAAGCCCTTGAGAATAAAGATATAGGTATTATTGCTGATGGAGGAATTAGGTTTTCAGGAGACATAGCAAAAGCTATCGCAGCAGGAGCAGATTCTGTAATGCTTGGAGGCTTATTTGCTGGAACTGAAGAAGCTCCAGGAAAAGTAGAACTTTTCCAGGGAAGAAGTTTTAAAACGTATCGTGGTATGGGGTCAATTGGTGCTATGACTGAGAGGCAAGATGCAAACAGATATATGCAAGAAGATGCTGATACTGAAAAATTAGTACCTGAAGGTATTGAAGGTAGAGTTCCCTACAAAGGCCTTGTAATTAATGTGATCAATCAGTTAATTGGAGGGCTTAGGCAATCTATGGGATATATTGGCTGCAAGACTATCAATGAGGTTCATAAAAATAGTGAATTTGTTGAAATCACAAATGCCGGCATGACAGAAAGCCATGTTCATGATGTCATGATTACAAAAGAAGCGCCTAACTATCAAAGAAGTTAATAATTAAAAATGACTGTTAACTTCTCATCAACAACCAAAAAAATAGACACCATTTTGGTTCTAGATTTTGGCTCTCAATATACTCAATTAATTGCAAGAAGGGTAAGAGAGAGTAATGTTTATTCCGAAATTCTTCCATGGGATATTAATGAAGAAAAAATTAAATTAATTAATCCTAAAGGTATTATTTTATCTGGAGGCCCTGATTCAGTTACTAATAGTTATACCCCCAGAGTTCCACAAATAGTCTTTGATCTAAATATACCTATTTTAGGAATATGTTATGGAATGCAGACTCTTGCTGAGCAACTTGGAGGACAAGTTATATCATCAGACCAAAAAGAATTTGGATATTCGGAACTTCAAGTTACATCAGACTGTATTTTATTTTCTGATTTAGGAAAAACTTTAAATGTATGGATGAGTCATGGTGATCAAGTTCAAGACTTGCCGGATAATTTTGATTTAGTTGCAGCAACAGCGACTGCCCCAATTGCTGCTATGCAGCATACAAATAAACCAATATATGCGCTTCAGTTTCACCCAGAAGTAACTCATACAGAGGACGGAAAGACTGTTTTAGATAATTTTATTTTTAAAGTGTGTAGCGCTAACAAGGATTGGAAGATGGATGATTTAATTGGTCAAAGAATCCAAGAAATTAAAGATCAGGTTAAAGACAATAAAGTTTTGTTAGGTCTCTCTGGTGGAGTGGATTCTTCAGTCACTGCAGCTCTTTTAAATAAGGCAATTGGTAATAAATTAGTCTGTGTTTTTGTTGATAATGGCTTATTAAGAAAAGGCGAGGCAGATGAAGTTATGAATACCTTTAAGGAAAATATGAACTTAAATGTTATTAAGTCTGATAGCGAAGAAGTTTTTTTACGACATTTAAAAGGTGTTGAAGACCCTGAACAAAAAAGAAAAATTATAGGTAGAACTTTTATTGATGTTTTTGATGCTGAAGCAACAAAATTAAAAGACGTACATTTTTTAGCACAAGGAACAATATATCCTGATGTCATTGAATCTTCTGGATCTGAATCAAAAGAGGCTAGAGTTATAAAATCACATCATAATGTTGGGGGCCTTCCTGAGGAGATGAAAATGGACCTTGTTGAGCCATTAAGAGATCTTTTTAAAGATGAAGTTAGAAGAATGGGTATTGAGCTTGGTCTTTCTCCTGAAATGCTTAACAGGCATCCCTTTCCAGGCCCTGGACTAGGAGTAAGAATACTTGGTGATATTACTAAAGAAAAAACAACTATATTAAAAGAAGCAGACCATATTTTTATAGAGGAATTAATTAAAGCTGACTTGTATAAGAAAGTAAGTCAAGCTTTTGCAGTCTATCTTCCAATAAAATCAGTTGGAGTTGTTGGTGACGAGAGAAGATATGCTGAAGTTATTGGTCTGAGGGCAGTAGAGACTGTTGATTTTATGACAGCAAGATGGGCTCACCTTCCTTATGAATTTTTAGAGCATGTTTCTAACAGGATAGTAAATGAGATAGAAGAAGTTAGCAGGGTAGTTTATGACATATCAAGCAAACCACCAGCTACTATTGAGTGGGAGTGAAAAATATCTCTGAAACCCTTGTTATTATAAGGTTTTCGTTTGACAAAGTTTGTCAAACTTAATAAATATTATCTCTTTTTTTAAAACTTTGACAAATTTTTGCAACTATTGATAGTCATAAATTCATGCCATAATAGTTTTATGAAAAAAATTTTTCCAATTTTAATCTTTGTATTAGTTTCATCTTGCTCAAATGAAACTTCATATGATGTTGGTCAAATACTAACTAGAGATGGTGTAATTTATTCCGAAAAATCAAATAAACCCATTACCGGCACTTTGAGATATTCAACGAAATCAGGTTTTGTAAGTTATGAAACATCATATAAGAATGGCATAAAACATGGCATTGATAAAATATATGATGAAAATATGAGACTTATCACAAGAGCGAACTATAAGGAAGGACTGCTGCATGGACTTTATGAAAGTTTTGATCCAAATGGGCAAGTAATATTTAGTGGATATTATGAGAATGGAAAAGAGAAAGGCATTTGGAGGTTTTTTGACAATACTGGAAAACTTCTTGCAACAGGTAGTTCTATTTTTGATGCAAGAGACAATCATTTTAAAAATTTACAAGATAAGCGAAAGGAAGAGATTGAAAAAAGGAATATTGATACCGAATTTTATCTTTGCAATGGAACAGAATCATTTGATCTTTCAGAAGGATATGATATTAGAGTTCCAGGACCTAATCGTGCCATTGGTGAAAATTTAATAATTGACTTCAGAAAACAAAAAATGACTTTTGCAGGTCTTGAAAACGACATATCAGAATTCACGGAATATAGTGTCCTTACCAAATATTCAGAAGATCATGACATTACTTTCGATCGAAAAAATAAAATTATTAAATTAAGTGTTAATGATATGGATAACTATAATGAAATAGTTCCTGGATTAGGTGGTTATGTTGTGAAGCACGAATTGTTTTATCAATGTGAAAAAGTTGATTAGGAGTAAAATGAAAACTCTAATATTTAATTCGTTTTATGATATATGTTTATAAACTTTGACAAAGTCTATAAATCAAAAAAAGGCACTCGGAAACACAGTCACAGCAGGGGTTTCAGAGGTGGTGTTTTGTGCAACTATTGAGTGGGAATAATCATCATTAGATTCAGCATAATATTTTCGTTATTTTTAATAACATCTTGCGCAGTAAACACGGTAACTTCAGCTCCAGAGAAGGAGAAATTTTTACATATTGATGGAACTCCTGCATATGTATTAATTGAGTCTGATAAATCTACCGACTTAGTTAATAACGACATATACATATGCTTAGCGGAAGTCGAGGGTAAGGCTAGAAGTATAAAAACTCCAATGAAAGCGGTTGGAGGCATTTATGGGGTTGCAGGATTATTAGGTATAATTGATCTTGCTACTACCGGAGGGATAATTTCTTCCCTTTTAATGCCTGGCATGGCTGTAATAGCTGCAGCTGGATGGGTGACCTATGCTTCTGCAGACGCAGTATCTGAATTGGGTGAATATAAAAATTTAGAAACTTGTCTTGAAGAAAAAGATTATTCAGTTGTTTTCTTTTTAGAAGAAAATAAAGGTTAGAATGTATTAATATATAGATCATGAATGACAGATTAGATTTAAAAAAACACATTAGAAATGTAGATGATTTTCCAATTCCCGGAATTAAGTTTAGAGATATAACTAGTTTGATTGAAACACCTGAACCATTTCAAAAAACTTGTAAAGAGTTGACTAGAATTACTAAGGATTTTTCAGCAGATTTAGTTGTAAGTATTGAAAGCAGGGGTTTTATTTTTGCAGGGTCTGTTGCAAATGATCTTCTCCTTCCTTTTATTTTAGCTCGCAAGCCAGGAAAGCTACCAAATGAAACTTACATTAAAAATTTTGATTTAGAATATGGGAGCACATCTATAGAGATTCAAAAAAATACAAATATTTCAGAAGGCCAAAGAGTTGTAATTATTGATGATTTGGTTGCAACAGGCGGAACAGCGATAGCATGTGCGGAACTTTTAACTGAGAATTTTAATGTGCAAAAATCTGATATTTTGATTTTATGTATCATTGATTTACCAAATTTAGGTGGAAGCAAGCTTATAGTCAAAGATGGCTATAACATAGAAACACTTGTCTCTTATTAATTTAATCCAACAAAATAAATTTCATCACAAATATTAAAAACAGAAACCATGCACCTAAGCTTATATCTGAAGCTTTTTTTGAAGATAGCTTTAAAACAACATATGAAATAAAACCAATAGCAATTCCATTTGCAATTGAGAAGGTTAAGGGAATCATAATTATCATTATTAGAGCCGGTAATAATTCAGTATTATCTGACCAGTCAAGTTTTTCCATTCCTCCAAGCATAAGAATTGCAACGTAAACCAGAGCACCTGCTGTAGCATAGCTTGGTACCATAGATGCAATTGGAGAGAAAAAGATTGCAATCAAGAAGAATGCTCCAATTGTTATAGCAGTTAAACCGGTTCTTCCACCTGCTTCAACACCCGCTGAGCTTTCAACATAGCTTGTGACCGGCGAACACCCAAAAAATGATCCAGCAACACTTGATGTACTATCTGCTTTTAATGCCTTATCAAGATTTATAATTTTTCCAGAATCTTCAATTAAATTTGCTCTTGATGCTACTCCCAATAAAGTACCAGCTGTATCAAAAAGGTTAACAAATAGAAAAGATATCACCACGCTAATCATAGCAACATCAATCGCTCCCATGATATCTAATTTAAGTAAAATTGGGCGTAAGTCAGGAGGTGATGAAACAATACCGTTAAATTCAATCAACCCAAGCAATATACCTGATATGGTCACAGCTAATACCCCAATTATTATTGCTCCAACAACTTTTCTTACAGCTAATATTAGTATTAAAAGAAACCCTAGAGCAGCAAGTAATGTTTCAATATTTTTAAAATTACCTAAACTTAAAAACGTTGCTTCATTTTGAATAATAATCCCACCAGTTTTTAGACCAATAAACCCAACAAATAAACCAACACCAGCACCCATTGCAATTCTAAGGTTCATTGGAATACTATTAAGCATCCACTGTCTAAGAGGGGTTATGCTAATTACTACAAATAAAATACCAGCTAAAAAAACAGCACCTAGTGCAACTTCCCAGCTGTATCCCATTTCTCCAACAACTGTATAAGTAAAGAATGCATTAAGACCCATACCAGGTGCGAGTCCAACAGGCCAATTAGAATAAAAGCCCATGACAAAGCATGCAATAGCAGCAGCAATACAAGTTCCTACAAAGCTCGCTCCAAGATCCATACCACTGGCTGCCATCATTTGAGGATTAACAAAAATAATATAAGCCATTGTAATAAAAGTTGTAAAACCCGCTAAAAATTCTTGCTTGATTGAAGTGTTATTTAATTCAAGTTGAAAGGTTCTTTCTAATAAATTTTTCATGATTTTGTAGGAATACAATTTACATAATTATTCTACAATTTATAATGCAATATTACTTAATTTACTTGTATTTTTATATTGCTGTTTTTGGCATGTAAATTGCTTCTATATTATATAACTAACTTTACTATGTGCTGCAGTAAGTACTTCATACATACATAAGCACAAGGGGATAAATAAATAATGGAATTTCCAAAAATAAATATTTTAATGTGTTTTTCAGCAGCTTTTATGCTCACTTTTGATGCATATGCACAAAATAGTGCAATTGAAGAGGTTATTGTTTCAGCTGAAAAAAGAAATGAAAGCCTTCAAGATGTTTCAATATCTGTTACAGCATTAACTGAGGACGTACTTGAAACAAAAAATATTACTGATTTTGTAGGATTGAGTGCAATTGCTCCTGGTGTAACAGTAGCAAAAAATGAAGGTTATAAGACAATCATCTCTATAAGAGGTGTTGGTGATGAAACGAACCAAAACGCCATAGCTGCTCCCTCAGTAGCGCTTCATATGGATGGTATTTTTGTTGCTTCTAAGTTTTCTTTAAGAACTGATTTTATTGATTTAGAAAGAATAGAAGTTCTTCGTGGTCCTCAAGGTACATTATTTGGACAAAACTCTACTGGTGGAACAATTAATGTTATAAGTCAAAAGCCATCTTTTGATGCTGCTAAGGGCAAAACAGACTTAGCTGTGGGTAATTATGGCCTTTTTAAATATAGGGGCGCTTTTAATATGCCATTGTCGGATAAAGTAGCAACAAGGCTATCATTTGTATCTACCGACAGAGATGGTTTTAGTAAAAATATTTTAAACGGACAAGATCTTGATGATGCAGACCATACTAGCCTAAGAACTGATTGGTTTTTTGATATTTCTGAGACAACATCTTTGAGAGTATTTGGACAATTTTTTGATGCAAATAATAATGGTGCTGCTATGAAAGGTTTGGATGATCTAACACCTAATTCAAGAAAATTGGCACAAGATTCTGCCTCTGACTATCAATTATCCTCAGAGATTATTGCAGCTATATTAAATGTAGAGCTTGGTTTTGCAGATTTGAAAATTCTTACTAGTTCACAAGAAGACGATATATATGTAAGTCGTGATAATGATAGGCATAATTTTGGAGATATTCATGCTTCAGGTCCTCTTGAAGGAATACCATATATTGCTGCTGAATATAGACCAGAAACATCAGTCGTAGAAACAACAACATTTGAAGTTAACTTAATCTCAAATGAACCAATCAATGACAAGATAGATTGGATAGTGGGAGCTTTATATTTTGATCATAAAATTGCTAATGCTATATATGAGGTAAAAGACGTCAATAACATAAAACTCATTGACCAAATGGATGGTGCTTTTACTCCATATGTTCATGCTCCAATTTGTGCTACTAATCCATTTGAAGGAATATGCTTTGCTGCTTATGACGCAGAACTAGGTTTTGTATCTGAAGCATACCCAAGTAGAGAGTCATTATCTGTTTATGGACAAGCTACATATAATGCTCAAGATAATATGAGATATATCTTTGGCATGAGATATACCGAAGACTCTTTCTCAAGTGATGTTACAAACTTCTTTGGACTTCAAACCTACTTAATTGAAGATGAGGTCGATGAGACAACTGGTAAGTTTGCCATTGAATATGATGTTGATGGCGATACTATGCTTTATGCATCATACACAAAAGGCTTTAAACCAGGTGGAAGTAATTTAACATTTGGATGGCCTGAAGACGATGAACAGAATTTTGGAGCACAACCAGCACCACAACTTATCTATCCTCTATTTAAAAGTGAGATTATTGATGCTTTTGAACTTGGTCTTAAAACTGATTTAATGGAAGGAAGAATGAGAGCGAATGTTTCTGCTTTTATGTATGATTATGAAAATTTACAATTCCAATCCACAGACCCAGATGTTTACAGAGGTGGTGTAGCAAATATACCAGAATCAGAAATGAGTGGTGTTGAGTTAGAATTAATCGGTATTTTATCTGATTCTTTATCTATGGATTTAAGAATTTCTACTTTAGATACAGAAATAACCGCAGATTATGAGGCATTAGATAATATTAAATCAGAGCTTTATTTCTTTGGTGAAGAGCCACAAAGATATGCCCTAAGAGAAAATATTAAAGGTAATAAATTGGCCAAAAGCCCAGAATTTACGGCTAATTTTGGTCTTCAATATAATGGAGAATTAAAATCAGGAGTTCCACTCAGAGCTACAGCAGAGGTTATACATAGAGGCGATTTCCAACAAAGAGTATTTAATAGTCCTTTTGTTGATCAAGTAGACTCATACACGATTGTTAACCTTACAACCAGTTTAGAAATCAATGATACTGCTGGTATTGATTTTATGATCCTAAATGCATCAGATAAGGATGGTGTAAACTCAGCAATGACGGATGTATTTGGTGTTGCTGGAACTGGTATTGAGTTAATACCACCAAGACAACTTATCTTAAGAGTAAGAAAAAGCTACTAGTTCTAAATAAATTTATATGAGTACGTGTTGTTATAAAGCACGTACTCGTATAGCATTTGCAGATGAAAAAGACATTTATTCAAGCCGATCAGCTACTTGAGGACTCATTCAAGCTTGCTTGGAATGTTTATGAGAGTGGGTTTCGTCCAAATTACATTGTTGGTGTATGGAGGGGCGGCGCTCCAATTGGTATAGCTGTTCAAGAATTTTTAGAAGTATTAGGCGTATCTTCAGATCATATAGCTATAAGAACATCACATTATTCAGGTATCGATCAACATAATGCAAATGTTAAAGTCTACGGATTAAATTATGTAATTAGACAGCTTGAATCTGAGGATTCTTTATTGATTGTTGATGACGTTCATGACACTGGATTATCTATTCAGCAAATAATCAATGATTTAAAAACTGCATGTAAGAAGAATACGCCGGAGATTAAGGTTGCAACTCCATATTTTAAGCCTACAAAAAATAAAACTGATAGAAAGCCTGATTTTTATCTACATGAGGCTGATGAATGGCTAGTTTTTCCTCATGAGCTTGATGGATTAACTATTGATGAAATAAAAGAAAATAAACCTGCAGTAAAAGATTTAATAGATAAAATTTCGCCAATAATCAATCAAGATAAATAAATCTACTTCTTATTATCACAATCCCATTTACATAGCTCAGTGAGCACAGGTTTAAAAGATCTTCCAAAATCTGTTAAAGAATATTCGACCTTTGGAGGAATAACATCATAAACCTTTCTATTGATTAAACTGTCTTTTTCCATCTCTCTTAGCTGCTTAGTAAGCATTTGTTGGGTTATTGGGGTAAGTATTCTTTTTATTTCACCAAATCGAATTGGACCTTTACTTAAAACATAAATAATTGCAATTTTCCATTTACCGCCAACCAGTTTTAATGGTTTTGATATATCTAAATTTGTGCACTTCATAGTATGAATTTATATACTAGTATGAATTCATTGTCTACTAGCATATTTCATACGATGCTTTAATATAACCCTATATTTCAATTAATAGAGGAGAGAAAATGTCAGATAATGTTTCAAAAGAAATCCGTTCAATGGTTACAAATGATGGAAACATCGAGCTATCAATCAAAACTTCAGAAATACCCACTCCATCTGCCGATGAAGTAATCATTAAAGTTGAAGCAGCTCCTATAAATCCCTCTGATCTTGGACTTCTTCTGAGTTTTGCTGCTGATATTTCGTCTATCAGTACATTTGGGTCTGGTGATGAAACAATAACAACTATGAAAATACATCCAGCTCTAATGAACGCAATGAAACCCAGACTAGATGAGTCTATGCAAGTAGGTAATGAGGGTGCTGGCGTTATTGTAGATGCTGGAGACAATGTAAAAGATTTGATTGGCAAAACAGTAGGGTTGGCTGGTGGGGCAATGTATTCTCAATACAGATGTGTTCCAGCTGCAAGCTGTTTAGTTATGGATGAAGGTACACTGCCTTCAGAGGCTGCTTCTTCATTTGTGAATCCTTTAACTGCACTATCTTTTATAGAAACTATGAAAATGGAAAATCATACAGCGCTTGTCCACACTGCAGCAGCATCAAATCTTGGCCAAATGTTAGTAAAGATTTGTAAAGATGACGGAGTACCTTTAGTAAACATAGTTAGAAAATCAGAGCATGTAGAACTTTTAAAGAATCTCGGCGCTGAATACGTTTGTAATACAAGCGACGATAGTTTTATGGATGATTTGGTATCTGCTTTAGTTGCTACCGGAGCTACCCTAGGCTTTGATGCAACTGGTGGAGGAAACAATGGCGAACTTCCAAGTCAAATATTAGCTGCCATGGAGATAGCTGCTAATAAAACAGCTAAAGAATATAGCAGATACGGTTCTGATACATACAAACAAGTCTATATCTATGGTGGTCTAGATCAATCTCCAACCATTCTAAAAAGATCTTATGGAATGTCATGGGGTCTTGGTGGTTGGTTGCTAACTCCAATGATTGGAAGAATCGGAATGGAAAAGTTTGGTCAGATGAGAATGAGAGTAGCGAAAGAGATTAAAACTACATTTGCCAGCTCTTATGCTAAAGAAATTTCTTTTCAAGAAATGCTGCAACCAGAAATTATTAAATCTTATGCAAAACAGGCGACTGGAGAAAAGTATTTAGTAAACCCAAATAAGGAATAAATATTATAATTATTTGATGAGTATTGCGTATCCTGAATCTTTTATAGAAGATATTCTAAGTGAGATAAAAACTATAGCGATTGTGGGCGCAAGCTCAAAAAAGGATAGGGATAGTTATAAGGTGATGCAAACCTTGATTAATAATGGCTATCAAGTATTCCCAATAAATCCAAATGAATCTGGAAAAACTATTCTTGATCTAGAGTGCTTACCTAATCTTGATGCAGTCAAAGAAAATATTGATATGGTAGATATCTTTCGTGCTCACGATGCTGTAATGGGAGTAACAAAAGATGCTATTAAAATAGGTGCAAAAGTTTTATGGATGCAAGAAGGGATTGTGCATCAAGAAGCAGCTGATCTGGCAATAAGTGCTGGTTTGAAAGTTGTAATGGATCGTTGTCCTAAAAAGGAACTCAATAAGTAGATTGGACTAGTAAAACAAAATAGCTTTTAATAGGTTAGTTATGAATAGTGCAATTAAATTGGTTTCAATAGAAAAACATAATAGTATTTTAAAATTGATCATGAACGATCATAAAAGTAAAAATGCACTCTCAAATAAGATGATTTTTGCTTTAATGAATGCTATTTCATCAGCTTGTGATGATAAATCAATAAAAGTAATAGTTATTGCTGCAAATGGCAATGTTTTTAGCGCCGGTCATGACCTAAAAGAAATAACTGAAGCAAGAAAAAGTGAAGACAATGGAGATAGTTTTTTTAAAGAGCTCTTTGATTCTTGCTCTGCTTTAATGCAAACAATAGTTAATTCTTCTAAACCAGTTATAGCTGAAGTAAATGGAGTCGCTACAGCAGCAGGCTGTCAATTAGTTGCTAGCTGTGATTTAGCAATAGCTTCAAAAGATTCTAAGTTTGCAACTCCAGGGGTAAATATAGGACTTTTTTGCTCTACACCAATGGTAGCTCTTTCAAGAAATGTTCATAAAAAGAATGCAATGGAGATGCTCTTAACTGGAGATATGATTGGTTCAGTAAAGGCTAAAGAAATTGGTTTAATTAATGATTTTGTAGAGGTCGATCAACTAACCAGGACCGTTATGGCTTTGGCAGATAAGATAGCAAGTAAGCCATCCTCAACAGTAGCTACTGGTAAGAAGGCTTTTTATGAACAAGCTGAAATGAGTCTATCAAAAGCTTACGAATATACCTCAGAGGTCATGAGAAATAACTTATTAAGAGATGATGCAAAAGAGGGTATAAGCGCTTTTATTGATAAAAGGTCTCCAGACTGGCAAGACAATTAATGATAAAAAAAGCATTACTAACTGGATTTTCTTCTGGAATTGGTTTTGCTTATGCAAAACATCTAGTAAATAATGGTTGGCACCTAGATTTAGTTTCACAAAATAAAGACAGAGCATTATCTGCTTTAGATGATTTAGATTATGATCATTGTTTTGTACATTCTTGCAATCTTAGTTCGTCAGAAGAACTCCATAATTTAATAAAAGAAATTTCAACACCTGATTTATTAATTGCTAATGCAGGAATAGGTATTAATGGGAGTGTCGGTAAAAATACTCCTAGAGATATTCAAGATGCAACTTATTTAATGTTTGAAGGTGTTATTAATCTTATTGAACATTTTTTACCTAAAATGAAAGAAAAAGATTCAGGGAGAGTTGTAATAATTTCTAGTATTGGAGCTCTAATACCAATGCCAAAATCATCAATCTATGCCGCTGTAAAATCTGGAATATATTCCTATGGAAGATCTTTAAATGAGGAATTAGAGAATACAAATGTTTCTGTGACAGTAAGTTTACCAGGCTATGTTCGAACTAATATTCATAAAAGATCTGGCCTTGAACACCTTACAAAAAAAATACCTAATTGGATGTGGGTTTCAGCTGACAAAGTAGTAGCTGATACTGAAAAGGCTTCCAAGAAAGGAAAGTCGCACATTATTCCTGGGTTTTTATATAGAATCACCAGTATTTTCTTTGATCTTAAAATTACAAAAATTATTTGGAAGACATTAAATGCAAGAAAGTAATTCTTTAAAAAGTTTTGGTCGTTTAATGACGAGTCTTGAAGGAACATCGTTAACCTTTAAAGATAAAAAGTTATTATCTAATAATCATGTCGGTGGAATTATTCTTTTTTCTAAAAATTTTGAATCACAATTGCAAATTCAATCATTATGTTCAGAAATTAAAGCTATAAAAGACAATATTATTATTGCAGTAGACCAAGAGGGAGGAAGAGTACAAAGATTTAAAAATGAATTTACTGTATTACCTTCTATGCAAGATCTTGGTGATTATGCAGTTGAAAAAAATAATATGAGAATATGTCATGAAATAGGATGGTTGATGGCAAGCGAGTTAGCTGCTTCAGGGATAGACATAAGCTTTGCTCCAGTATTAGATGTAGATAGAGAAACTAGCAGCATTATTGGAAATAGGGCATTCTCAAATGATCCTGAGTTATTAATAAAATTAGCAAGAAATTTTATTAATGGAATGAATGAGGCAGGCATGCAGGCAACTGGTAAGCATTTTCCTGGACATGGAGGTATATTTGCAGATAGCCATATCTCTGAGCCTGTTGATACCAGATCATATGAAAAATTATTAGAAATTGATTTAAAACCTTTTATAGAGCTACAAAATAACTTAAGTGCCTTGATGACAGCGCATATAACTTTTCCAAAGGTAGATGATATTTGTGTGAGCTACTCAGATATATGGTTAAAAAAAATTTTAAAAGAGAAATTGGCATTTGAAGGAATAGTCTTTAGTGATGATTTATCCATGAAAGGTGCGGGTGATTTTTCAATGGGTGAAAAAGCTTTGAAATCAATTGAGGCTGGCTGCGATATGGTCCTAGTTTGTAACGATTATGATGGAACAATGGGTGTTATTGATGCTTTTGAAAAAAATGATGTCCAGATGTCATCTAAAATTAAAGATTTAAAGAATTCTGCAGACATTAATTGGAATGATTTAGAAAATCAAGATAGAGTTAAAGGTGTTAAAAAATTAATTAAAGAAATGGGGAGAACATAATGAGAAGAATAATTACAGGCCATAATAGTGAAGGAAAATCCATTATCACTCTAGACGGCCCTCCAGCACGAACAATAGGTGAGGATGTTGGCGGTTTATTTGAGATATGGAATACAGATGGAAATTTAATTGATACAACTGATTCTATTGATAGAGCAGATACTGATATTGTTTTGTCTCCGCCTGAAAATGGATCAAAATTTAGATATTTTCAAATAAATCCAACTCCAGAAGGTGTGCCAATGGAGATGATGCAAGAAATTGCAGCTGATGCATTTAAAAAAATAGGCGCTGCTCATCATAGGGTTGATACATCGAAGCATCCGGCGATGCATAAGACGGATACAATTGATTACATTATTTTATTAAAAGGGGATGTCACACTAATTTTAGACGAAGAAGAAGTAACCTTAGAAACTCACGATGTGGTAGTTCAAAGGGGGACTAATCATGCATGGGTTAATAATGGAGATGAGCCAGCATTATTGATAGCTGTCTTAATTGATAGCGATTTGAAATAATTAGAAGCTGATTGTCCCGTTATTAATTTGCTCATAGTTTTCACTAGTAAGCTTTGTATAGCATTCGCTTTTTGGTTCTCTTACAAATATCAAATCATCATTAACCTTTTCTAAGTGATAAGCCTCTTCTCTGAGATCACCTTTCTTTAATTTAAATGTTCCTGTTGTTTCCATCTCTTCAATAATTCTTACAAAAACAGGTCTAGCATAAGAGGGTAGTTTTTCATCAACAAAGGATGAAAAAGCACTCCAATCAAATGTATTAGGATCACAGTTAAAAGCTACCATTCCAGCCCTACCTTCGCTATGAGGCACTTTAACTCCATATACATTTGCCATATTAACTTGTTCAAAAGAGTTAAGTATTTCACCCACTTCATTAGTGGATACATTCTCAGATTTCCATCTGAAAGTATCTCCAACTCTGTCAACAAATTGATAATGTTGTCTACCTAGGGCAAAACCAACATCCATTTTTTTTAATAGATCTCCAGTATCAAACCAACGATCGCCATCTTCCTCAACATCTCTCTTAACTTTCTTTTCGCTAGCTTGAGCATCTGTATAGCCATTGTATATGGCAT
The DNA here is from genome assembly GCA_902556355.1 of uncultured SAR86 cluster bacterium. Taxonomy (GTDB): domain Bacteria; phylum Pseudomonadota; class Gammaproteobacteria; order Magnimaribacterales; family D2472; genus SCGC-AAA076-P13. The sequence goes on along the minus strand of CACDVW010000001.1, from coordinate 77,647 downwards.
TTGGACCAATTTTTATTAATGCCAAACCAGGAGAATCATCTTTTACTTCAATATATTTTCCATTTTCATCTACCTTTAATTTATCCTCTGCAACGTCATATTCAAATAACTTAATATCAACATTTGTCATGCCAATTGTTTGGTCTTTATTTAAAAGATTCATGAACATGCCATTAGCTTCACTTGCACCGTATATTTCACAAATCCTTTCAACATTAAATCTGTTTCTAAAAGTATCCCAAAGATCTGGTCTCAGACCGTTACCAACCATTTTTGATATTGGGTTATTAACTTCTTCTGCACAAGGTTCTTGAAAGCTTAAATATCTACATAGTTCACCAACATATACAAATGCAGTTGTATTGAATTTTTGAGCTTCTGACCAAAAAGATGATGCGGAAAATTTACGTTTGATAAAAGTTGAAGCCCCAACTTTAATAGTGGCACAAATGCCAAGTATCAGACCGGTTGAATGATATAAGGGAAGACAGTTGTACATACAATCCTTACTTGTCAGCCTATATCCAGCCATAGTGATATTTGTAGACCCAGCAACCACTTTAACGTTAGTAAATAATGCAGCTTTAGGAACTCCGGTTGTACCTGATGTAAATATGTAAAAAGCAGTATCTCCTGCAACTACTTGATTTGTTTGTTCAAGATTACCAGATTTAGATTGGTCAAGATTCTCAGTAATATTTGAAGCCCATTCAGGACAGTTATTTGGAACAGTATCTTCAACCCATAGTAAATCAGATGACTTAGTAATATTAATTTCAGATAAAACACCTTCCAAAGATTCAGATAATTCGTCTCCAAAAATACATTTCTTGGAATCAGATGTGTTTATGCAATGTATAAGAGGCTTTCCGGTAAGGCTGGTATTAATTAATACACCAATAGCTCCTAATTTATTTATTGCTAAAAGTGAAATAACAAAGTTAGGCCTATTCTCCATGAATAGAACAACTCTATCTCCACGCTCTATACCTTCATTTGCTAACTTATTTGCAAGAACGTTTGCAGCCTCATTTGTTTTTGAGTAGGTCCATACTTCATCTTCAAAATAAAGAAAATCTTTTTCGCCGTATTCATCAACTGTTTCTTGAAAAGAATGGGCAAGTGATGCATTTGAGTCTAACTCAGGCCATTTATATCTGACCATTGGTATGATATATCTAAGTTCAGATATAACTCTAAAAAACTCTTTAATGGAAGCTAGCATGTCTATATCCCCCTGATATAGTTATAAATTAATCTACAGATGTAATTATTATTTCATCCGAGTCCGTTGGTAATATTACCATAGTGCCATCATGAGAGGCAGTCCAGTTATCCATGATTTCATCGATACCTCTATACATAATGTTTTCCATTAATTGGTTTCTTGGAGCTGGAAGATGATGATAAAAGACTAAGTGACCCACATTTGCTTCTTGAGCAGCTTGAACAATCTCTGGAATAGGAGTGTGATAATCTTGAATATCTATAGTTACTTTTGCAGCCATTGTATTACCAATTCTTTCTGCATTTTTATTTATTAGATTTACAAGATCAAGCGACATAGATTCATGGAATAAAACATCAACATTTTTAGAATTATTGACTAGATTTTCATCATAGATAGTATCGCCACTTATACTAATTGATCTTCCTTTGTAATCAATTCTAAAACCTAATGCAGGATCAACAGGATCATGCGAAACACTATATGCTGTAATCTTCAAGTCACCGTCATCAATTAATATAGGATTATCTAATTTAACAGTATGCGTATCAAAACCGGCTACATCTAATGGAGCAATAGTATCTCCGTGATGCTCATTTCTGAAAAAATAATCTTTTGTATAAGCAAGCTCTATACCATCTGTAAGCATTTGAACCCCCTCAGGCCCATATACTTTTTGCTTAGATTTTCTTCCGCCATTGATCCAAGTTGCTTGATGAAAATCAGCGATATCAAAGATATGGTCAGAATGCAGGTGGGTGTAAAATATTCCCTTAACCCTATCCCATGGTGTGTTCCAATCATTAAGATTTTGAGCACTGCCTCCACCGGTATCAAATATAAAAATATTATCCCCGGCTTGAATTAAAATACATGTTTCAGCTCTATCTGGTGCTGGAATAGGTGCTCTTGAACCACAAACTACTCCAGTTAAAGCATCCTCTTCTGGGAGATAAGACGATGGAGCTGCCAAATTTTTTATTGCTGATTCTAGCAATCTGTCCTGAAAGGCAGGCTGCCTTAAAAGAATGAATATTATTATTACTAATGTAACTAAAATTATAGATAAATATTTTAAAAACCTTTTCATCAAATTCTCCAGTACTTTTTTAAATATTACACCTCACAATTTACTGTGTATATTAAATTGCATATAACTACGTTGTGCAAAAAAACTCAATGAACTAATATAGATGTCTATTTTTACTATCTATTTAGGGGATAAAAATGAACGACGTTAAAGAATATGATTTTGTAGTATATGGAGCTACAGGCTTTACTGGTAAATTAGTTGTTGAATATCTAGTAGAAAAATATAGTAACAATCCTGAGATTAGTTGGGCTCTAGCGGGTAGAAATCTCGAAAAACTAGAATCAGTTGCTATCTCTAAAAATGTTCCTGAGGATACTGGACTTCTAGTGGTTGATAGTAATGATATTGCAAGCATTGAAGAAATGGTCTCAAAAACAAAATGTGTTTTAACTACTGTTGGTCCATATCAGCTATATGGTAATGATATTGTTGCAGCATGTGTAAAATCTGGAACAGATTATGTTGATTTATGTGGTGAACCTGGATGGATGCACGAAAAGATAAATGAGCTTAGTGATCTAGCAAATGGATCTGGATCAAGAATAGTTTTTTCATGCGGATTTGATAGTATTCCTTTTGATTTAGGCGTTCTATTTTTACAAAATGAAGTTATAAATAGATATGGTAAACCCGCTTCAAATGTTAGAGGCAGAGTTAGAGGAATGAATGGTGAATTTTCTGGAGGTACTGCAGCATCCCTTGGTGCTACTATGGCAGCCCTAAAAGAAAAGCCTGAACTTTTTGCAGTTTTAGCTAATCCATTTGCACTTTCAAACGGCTTTACTGGACCTGAGCAACCAGCTGACAACAAGCCTATTCTTGATGAAAAATTAGATACATGGGTAGCTCCATTTTTTATGGCACCAATTAACACTAAAAATGTGCACAGATCTAATATGTTGATGAATCATATGTATGGTGAGGATTTTTGTTACAACGAAATGTGGGTTATGGGTTCAGGTGATGAGGGTAAAGCTGCAGCAGATTTTATTTCTTCATCCAACCCTTTAAGCGACGCACCAAAACCTGGTGAGGGTCCATCAAGAGAATCTAGAGAGAACGGAAATTATGATGTTTTATTTTGTGGAGACATAAATGAAGAAAGTGTCCATGTTTCTGTAGCTGGAGATATGGATCCTGGTTATGGCTCAACTTCTAAGATGATTGCTGAGAGTGCAATATGTTTAGTAAAAGAATGTGATGATCTTACAGGAGGCATTTACACTCCAGCACCTTCAATGGGAACAAAACTTATAAAAAGATTACAAGACAATGCTGGATTAACATTTAAAGTTGAGAATTGATTATCAAAAAGAATATCAAAAAATGGCATGATCTTATAAAGGGAGATTACCCTGGAGGATTTGATGAGCTCTTAGATGATGATGTTAGTTTTTATTCTCCTATAGTATTTTCTGCACAAAGAGGAAAAGAGCTTACAACTTTATATCTTATGGCAGCTGGAAATACATTTGGTGGCGACCAGTCCAAGGATGGAGCCCTTGAAGAATCTAGTTTCAAGTATACAAAAGAAGTTTTGGACGGCAATCAAGCTGTATTAGAGTTTGAAACTCAAATCGATGGTAAATATGTAAACGGCGTTGATATTATTACTTTTAATGATGAAGGAAAAATTATTGAATTTAAAGTAATGATAAGGCCTCTTCAGGCTGTAAATATCATTCATGAAAAAATGCAAGATATGCTAAAGCAATTAAAATAAATGAGCGCATTCAAGATTTTTCATAATTCAAGATGCAGCAAATCAAGACAAGCTCTTAAAATACTTCAAGATCATTATTGTGATATTGAGATTATTAACTATCTTGATACGGATCTAGATGTATCTCTAATTAAGGATGTTTTAAAAAAGTTATCTCTTAAACCAAGAGATATTTTAAGAACAAGCGAGCAGGACTATAAAGACAACAATCTAAAAGAAGATGACTTTTCTGATGATGATCTAATTGACTATATGATCAAACATCCTAAATTAATTGAAAGACCTATCGTAATTAAGGGACACAGAGCTGTTTTAGGAAGGCCGCCTGAAAATGTTTTAGAACTAATCTAGCTCACCGTCTTGTCTTAATTTTTCCCTTATTTTTGTTGCACTTATATTGGTTATTGAATCTTCAAAAACTTCTTCTTCAAAAATATAGCCAACACCACGACCATAAGAAATATTTACTATGTTTGGAACAAGCATAATTTCATAGTCCACACCTTTCTTAAACCCATCCTTAGATAAACCTTCTTCTATACTTTCACAAACGGTTTCCCAATCAAAAGGATTGTCCTCTTGACCAATTCCACCAGATGATCCTTGAACATCTCTCACTTGAATAACAACTTGCCCAGTTTTTGCAACACATCTTTTAAATAGTTCTTGATGACCTTGGTGCCATGGTTGCCATCTACCAAGCATTTGAACAGTTGGTTTTTTCCAATCAAACATTTTTTAATATTTCCTTAGCTATGTTGTGATGATTGGTTTCATTCATTTCAGTAATATGAAAATTAACCTCTTTTGGTTCTTCAAACATTTTATTAGTATCTTCAAATCTGCCTTCTGATATTGTATTCATCCATATTGTTATGTCTGGATCAAAGTTCTCTCTGGTTTTAGCAGTAGGGCAAACAAAATCGCATATAACGTATCTGTTATTGCTTTTTTCAAAGTCAGCAAAAGTTTTCATTCTCATGCTTTGCCTAATTCTTCCTTCAGATGAGAAATCCCAATCGTTTGCCATATTTCTAACAACATCAGCGTTATACCATGCAGCATCTATTAGGGGCTGAAGGCGTTCAGCTAGATAGGTTTTACCACTTCCTGGAAGACCCATTATTAAGATTTTCATAATTATCTGATTTTTTTAATGCTAAAAATTTCGTTCCTAAAGTTCATTTTATCTTCTTTGCTAATAGCAGTCTTGATTTTTTTTTGAGCTGCGGGTAATTTTTCTATTTCATGAATTTCTTTTTCAGGAATTTGGCCTATATATAATATGTTTGCCCATTTTGCATCTACGCCATGACCAAATAATTCGGAGACTGTTTGATCAGGACTCCTTTTAAAGTTAAAGGTATAAAATTTTGGTTTTGAATATGAGTATTTATTATTTTCACCTACCGGATTATTTTTTAGGTGCTCAATAATATCTTTTGCATTATTAGGGAAGGGATCTTTATCTTTCCATGCAACTTTGATAATTTTTTCAACTGTATCACCTCCGCATGAATGCGTTACAAGCAACCTTCCTGATTTATTCAATAATCTCATTAAAGGTGCAATTACATTATTTACTTTGGTTTTTACTAATGATGCCGCTCTATATGCCTGTGAAGCGATAATTAAATCATAATTATTATTTTCATAGTCATTATTTAAGAAAGGTTCTAGGTATCTTTTATGGTCTTCTCTATAAATTCTTATTAAGCAAGGATGGGCATATGAGGTTCGTGATTTGTTATCAATTTCAATACCCCAGTATTTTTTAATAAAGTTATTTAATTTATTAATTTGATCATGAAAATCATAAGAATTATCCTCTTTTAGAATTAGTGTATAAGTTTTAACTTTCTTATTCTTAATTTTATTATTGTTTTCGATATGACCAAGCTCAGCAAACTTAACATTAGTCATAGTCACCAATAAGTTTGGATGCTCTACAAACCTATCAGGCATTTTTTCAAGAGTATTTTTTAAATCCTCGTAGCTTATTTCTTTACCAGTAATTAACAATGAAGTGTATGGATGATGTTTATGGAATGTTTTAATAACATTAGATTTAATAGTTCCATCACCAGTTCCAGCATCAAGAATTCTTAAAAAAGTTCTATTCTTTGGCATAGATGCTATATAGGGAGTTAGCTCCGCAGATATTGCTCTTTTTTCACTAGTATTTTGAATAAATGATAAGTATTTAAGCCTGTCATCAAAGAATCTTTTTTTTCCCATAATTTGCCCCTAATTCTTATCATATATTATTTTTTAAATTGCTCAATAATCCGTTTACGTGCCCAATATTTTGAGATTAAAATATCTTTTTCTGGGGAGAAAACTAATGAAAGAAACTAAGCTACCTCTGTTAATTGGAATTGGATCAAGAATAAGAAAATCACCTTATTTCGATTCAACAATAAAGTATGGAGTTACCGGATTTACCATATATAACAGGATGTATTTGCCAACTGCCTTTTCTGGACCTGAAAGTGAATATAACAGTTTGATAAATGATGTTACTTTTGGTGATTTTGCTGCAGAGAGACAAGTTGAAGTTTCTGGTCCTGATGCTTATAACTTTATTAGATATATAAACCCAAGGAATTTATCAAAATGTGACATCGGTGATTGTAAATACATTGTTTTAACTGATAAAAATGGTGGGATTATTAATGATGCATGTTTGCTAAGGCTTGAGCCAAATAAATTTTGGGTTTCTCCTGGAGATGGTGATGTCTTGCTTTGGCTACAGGGTATAGCAATTAATTCTGGTATGGATGTAGATATTCATGAGCCAGACGTTTCTCCTCTACAAATTAGTGGCCCAAAAGCTGGAAAATTAATCCAAAAACTATTTGATGGTATTCATGATGATCTGGGTTATTACAAGGCCAGAGAGACATCTTTAAATAATATACCTATGGTCATTGCTCGAACTGGTTGGAGTGGTGAGCTTAGCTATGAGCTATATCTTCAGGATAGAAAAAAGGGTGATGAATTATTTGAAATAGTGCATGAAGCGGCAAAAGAGTTTAATGGAGCTGCTATTGCTCCAAATACAATAAGAACCATTGAGGGAGGATTACTGTCCTACCAAAGTGATTTTGGTCGTGAACATAACCCTTTTACTATTGGTTTGGATAGGCTTGTAGACCTAGATCAAGACATTGATTTCATTGGTAAAGAAGCTTTAAAGAAAATCAAATCCGAGGGTATCTCAGAAAAATTGGTTGGAGTAGAAATAGATGGTGATCCAATACAAAAGGTGCCTGAAAATTTTTGGCCAGTATTTGATGAAAATCATAAAAAAATTGGAAGGCTTTCTAGATGCTTTTTTTCACCAAGACTTAAGAAAAATATTGGCCTCGCTATCATTGATATTAGTTTTGTTGAACCAGGCACACCTCTAGTGATAGAGTCACCCAAAGCACATTTAAATGCACAAGTTCATGAATTACCATGGTTTCCTGCTGAAAAAAGTACTAATCTAGATTAATGAAAAATTTATACTTATTAGTATTGCTTATATTTGGAAATAATACCTTTTCTATGATTATTGATAATTTAGATGACAAAAGAGCTAATTGGAGCGCCATTTCTGATAATGTGATGGGTGGAATATCTGAAGTTAATTTTTATGAGGTAGAAGAGGGCGAAGAAAAATTTTATAGACTTGAAGGGACTGTTAGCACAGCAAATAATGGCGGTTTTATCCAATCTGTTATTCGTTATCCATTCAATGCAGAAGAATACAGTGGAATTAAGATTAAAGTCAGAGGTACAAATGACGCATATTACGTTTGGATAAGAACACCATCAAGCAGATTTCCTTGGGATAGGTATATTGCATCATTCACCCCAGGAGATGAATGGTCAACTGTGGAAATCCCATTTTCTGCATTTAAGAAATCTAATTTCTACATGCCAAAGAAGATGAATATTTCAAAAATAAGAACGATTGCTTTTGCAGCATACGGTAAAGACTTTCAAGCTGAACTTGATTTGGCTCAAATAGAGCTTTACTAAAATGTTTTCTGACCAAGACAGGTCATTTATGAAGATGGCGTTAGATGAGGCTCAGCTATCATTTAATGATAATGAAGTTCCAGTTGGTGCAATCATTGTCAAAGATAATGCAGTAATAGGATTTGGTCATAATAAGGTTATAAATACTATCAACGTAACTTCTCATGCTGAAATAAATGCAATTATTGATGCCTCAAAAAATACAAATAATTACAGACTTAATAATGCAAAAATGTATGTAACTTTAGAGCCGTGTCATATGTGTGCGAAAGCAATAATCGATGCAAGAATTGATGAGGTTATTTTTGCGGCACCTGAACCTAAGACTGGGAGCATTATTTCAATTGATAACATATATGAAAGAATTAAGTTCAATCATAAAACATCATATAAATATGGCTTGTTACAGAATGAAAGCTCAAACTTATTAAAGAAATTTTTCAAAACTAAAAGATAGTTAGGTTAAAAATTTCTCCATTCTGGTATGAGGGATATTTGTATCAGATTGATATGGTTCAATCGCTTCATATCCTTGTGATTTATAGAAATTTAAGGCAACGTTTCTAGCATTTAATGTAATACTGCTCGCTCCAAGGGCCTTGGCTTGATTTTCTAATCGATCAACAATTAATGACCCCAAACCCATTCTTCTTCTATTTTCAGATACACCCATGTATCTTATTTGAGCTTCTTTATCATTATTCATATGCAATCTTCCACAGGCCACAATCTTATTTGATGATGTTATTGCCATAAAATGATAGCTTTTATCTTCAAGATCATCTTTTAGGGGGATGTGAGGTATATTGAGAGGCTTTCGTAAAATTTCCCATCTAAAATCATCATATTTTTTCCATTCTGCTTCAGTTTTTGGGGATCTGATTTCAATTTGATCCATCATAAAGATGATTAAATATCTATATCAACCCAGACAGGGCAGTGGTCTGATGGTTTTTCCATAGCTCTAGCATCATAATCGATTCCAGTTCCAGATATCGCATTCGTTAAGTTATTTGAAACCATAATATGATCAATTCTTAGACCTCTTTTTGGATTGTCATCAAACATTCTTGATCTGTAGTCAAACCATGAAAAAATAGATGATTCATCAGGGTTTTCTTTTCTCCATGAATCTGTGAAGCCTAGGTTCTTGATGCTATTCCACATTTCTCGCTCTTGAGGTTGAAAAGACGTCTTACCATCGCGAAGCCATCTTTTTACATTTTCCGCACCAATTCCAATATCGGTATCCTCGGGGGCTACATTAAAATCACCCATAACAATTAAATTTTCTTTTGTTTTTTGCAGTTCTTTGATGTGCTTTTTTAAGTCATCATAATATTTAATTTTCTTTGGAAATTTTGTTTCATGATTGATATTTTCTCCTTGAGGGAAATAACCATTCATAATTGTTATTTCAGAATCCTTTGTTGCAAACGTACACTCTATAAACCTTTTTTGATCTTCTAGAGTATCTTTTTTAAAACCTTTTACCGTTTTGATAGGTTTTTCTTTGCTGAGAATAGCAACGCCATAATGACCTTTTTGACCCCAATATTCTGGATGATAACCAATTTCTTCAATCACATCTAAAGGAAAATCAGGATCATTTACTTTAGTTTCTTGCAGCCCAATGACATCAGGGTCAAGAGTGTCTCTTAAATGAATAAGTTGATGTGGGCGAGCTCTAATACTATTGATATTGAAAGATATAATTCTCATAATTTATCCTACTTTAGAGGCAAGAAATTTCTTATCTAAGTTTAAATAATCATTAATGATATTAGTAGACTCTATTAATAAATAATCTCGTTTAAAATCAATATCGTTATTTGTGTTTTCATTTTCTTTATTATTTTCATCCAGATCTTCATAGGTTGAAAAAATTTCTAGACCAAGACCTTCTCTTCTTTTATTTTCTATTTGCAAAAGCCAATCCTTTCTGGCTTCTTTTTCAGATTTTCTAGTTTCTAAGTTTAGACTAAGAAGTTTTTTATCTTTATTTAAGTAATATCTATCTCTTACCTCTACAAGATATTTTAAGTTTGGACTGGTAGTTAATCTTTGAGAATACAGATCTTTTATTTCAAGAACTTTGTCAGTATCAAAGCTAAATTTCTTATGCCTATAAGGTCTAACAGTATCCCATTCCAATGCGGTTGGGTATGAGCTTTCACCAACAGTTTCAATATCCCAAGTAGAAAGGAGTTCAATATCAGGTATCACGCCTTTATTTTGTGTGCTAGAACCATCAATACGATAATACTTCGATTCTGTAATCTTAATCTGACCCTTTGAAATACTTTCTAAGCTTTGAACTGTTCCTTTGCCAAATGTTCTTTGACCAAGCACGATACCCCTTTGATAATCCTGGATTGCACCAGCAACTATCTCAGAGGCTGATGCTGAATAACGATTAACCAGAACTGCCATTGGTTTATGCCATGCTTGTTTAGCCTTGCTTGAACCATAAGGTTGAATATAGCCAGCCTTATGTTTAACTTGAACTGTTGGGCCAGAGGAAACAAATAAGCCAACTATTTTATTAGCTTCGATTAATGCACCTCCACCGTTATTTCTAAGATCTAAAATAACAGCATCGACACCTTCGATTTTAAAATCTTTAAGAATATTCTCTACGTCATTACTACTACTTCTATAGTCTGAATCTCTATTTTGATAGGCATTAAAATCAATATAGAAAGAGGGTAAATCTATTATTCCAATCTTATTTCCTTCTTTAGTTTCTATGATTTTAGATTTAGCAGCTCTGTCTTCAAGCTTTATCTCTTCTCTTGTTAAAGTCACTAATTTTCTAGTGCTATCTGCAGAATCAGAGGATATGAACTCTATCTCAACTTGAGTTCCTGACTTACCTCTTATTAAATCTACAACTTCATCAATCCTCCAACCTACAACATCAACATATTCTTTATCTTCTGTATCTATCTGTCTTATTCTTGTTATTTTATCCTCTGGTAATATTTCTCCAGACTTTTCAGCTGGACCACCAGGCACTAGGCTGACAATTTTTGTGTAGTCATCATCGGCCCCTAATAGAGCACCAATACCCTCTAACTTAAGACTCATATTCATATCAAAATCTTCTGCTGATCTTGGAGATAAATATGATGAATGTGGGTCAAATTGATTGCTAAGGGTATTTATAGCTATTGAAAAAATATCTTCTTCTTTTTGTTGCTGAATTCTTCTAATTCTATTTTTATATCTTTTTAATAAAACTTTATTTGGATCATCAGACAATGTTTCTGACATCAATGCCACAAGCAAATCATTTTTTGTCTCATTTCTCCATACATTTTTTAGAAGATCTTCAGATGAAGACCATTGGTTGTCTTCATAATAAATGTCTATAAATTCATCTTTTGTAAAATCAAATGAATCTTTTTCAATGAGTTTTATTTGAAATTCAGAAAAGTCTACGAGCCTTTCAAAATATAAATTAATTATTAGGTATGCTAAATCAATATCAAAAAATTTTCCTGAATATTGGCTTGATTCTTCTTTGAAGTTTTTTATTTCTGATTCAAGAAAATATAATTTATTTTCATCAAGCCTTTCAATTAATGCATCTATGTATTTATTGTTAAAGTCATTTTTAACAAAATTCTTTATATAGTGTTCTTTTTTTAACTTCTTAAAAACCTCTTTGCTGAGATTGATTTTTTCATCAGTAAGATTGGTAGATATATATTCTTGCGGTTCATAAGTTGAGTTGCCACATGAAATCAGGACAACACAAACGAAAGACCAAATGAGTTTATTTTTAATCACAAGTTATAAATTTTGTATTTTTGCAGCTTCTTCTCTAATAGTTTCTGGAGAACCTAGGTTTTGTCTATTTACTCCAATCCTTTTGAACCAATAATGAATACCCATCAAATCAGTAAAACCCATGCCACCATGAACTTCTGTAGCTTTTTTGCTTATAACTTTAGAGACTTCCGAAACATGTGATTTTGCATGACAAGCCATCAGTCTTGATTCATCAGGAATATTATCAAAACAATGAGCAGCATGCCATACCAATGAGTAACAAGGCTCTAAATCAGATGCCATTTCTGCACACATATGTTTTACTGCTTGAAAAGAACCTATAGCACGACCAAACTGTTTTCTTTCCTTTGAATATGCAACAGCTTTTCTAATTAGCGCTTCAGATGCTCCCAACGAATCAGCAGCTAATATAATTCTTCCAGCATCGATAGATTTTTTTAATGGCTCAATATCAGTAATTGAATTTTCAAGAACATCAATTGAAGCATTTTTAAAAATAACCTCCGAGTAGCTTCTAGTTTTATCTACTGTTGTAAGTTTTATAATTTCAATATTTTTGTCACTTGTGTCTACAACACCAATTACTCCATTTTCATCTGCCAATAAGAGATGGGATACATCATCAGCATCCAAAACAAAGATTGATTTCCCATTGATTTTATTATCTTTAAAAATAAATCCAAAATCATTTCTAGCCGAAATAAACTCTGAAAAACCAACTCCGAACTTATAATTATTTTCTAAAATTCCCTTGAGATATTTCTCTTTTTGTTCTGTGTTCCCACCATTTATTAAAGCTATTGGAGCCATCACGTAAGAACTTAGGAAAGAAAATGGTGCTATATTCTCACCTAGGCTTTGAGATACTGCTGTGGCAAAAAGTAAGTCAAGTCCAAGACCTCCATACTCTTCTGGAATCAACAAAGAGTTAATACCAAGATTAACTAATCCATTTTTAATATTATTTTTTAAGTCGTGTTCATCATCTTCTATGATTTTTTTTATAACATCTAAAGGAGCATGGTCTTGTAAAAATTTACTTACGTTGTCTTTAAAAAATTCTTGATCTTCTGATAAACCAAAATACATTTTATGCCTCCTGAACCTTTGGCTCACGAGGCATACCCAAACCCCTCTCTGCAATTATATTTTTTTGAATTTGACTTGTACCTCCTCCAATTATTAAACCAAGATAGTACATATATAAGAATTGCCACGAGCCTTTATCTCTCAGATGAGGACTGCTTTCATACAAAGTTCCAATCTCACCCATAACGTCAACAGCAAAACCTTCTAATTCATGTCGGAGCTCAGTTCCATAATACTTTTGAATCATTCCAGCCATTTTGACATCTTGCCCAGGATTAAGTTTTGCAGACAATACTCTCAACGAGTTTGACTGAAAGGCCATGACTTTTGCCTGTAAAGTCATTAACTTATCTCTATAGACAGGAATATCAATTAATTTCTTGCCATTAATGGTCTCCTTTTTCATGATATTGATGAGAGAATTAACCCTATTCATAGTTGCATTAGGATTGGTTAATGAACCTCTTTCATGAGTAAGTGTTGCATTAGCTACTGCCCAGCCTTCACCTCTTTTTCCAACAATATTTGCTTCAGGTATCGTCACATTTGTAAAAAAAACTTCGTTAAAGCCAGCTTTTAAGGTCATGTCCACTAAGGGCCTAATTTCTATGCCAGGCGTTTCCATTGGAATTAATAAATAACTTATACCAGCATGTTTTTTTGCCTCTGGTTCCGTTCTCACCAGGCAGAACATCATTTGTGAATATTGAGCAGTGCTAGTCCATATTTTTTGACCATTTATAACCCAATTACCATCTACTAATTCTCCTTTTGTTTGAAGACTGGCCAAGTCACTTCCAGCATTAGGTTCAGAGTATCCCTGACACCATATAATTTCTCCCAGTAATGTTTTTTCAATATATTGTTTTTTTTGTTGTTCAGTGCCCAGTTCAAGAAGAGTTGGAACAAGCATATCTATGCCTTGACCACTCATAGGAGAGGGCACTCCATGATTAGAAAATTCAGTGGCAATAATTCTATTTTTAATAACGTCACTTTCACCACCATAACCACCATATTCTTTAGGTATAGAACGCGCAAAGTAACCCTCTTTAATTAAAATTGATTGCCATTCAGTTCTAGTAATTTTTTTTCCACCAACTTTAGTTATTGGAGTCAATGGTGATTTTGCTTCATCAACAAAGTGAACACCTTCCCATTTTTTACAAAAGCTTATAACTTCTTTTTTAAAATTTTTATATTCAGGCCCGTAATTAAGATTCATGTTTTATTCTCATAGATTATTTAGTCCCATTTAGGATCTCTTTTTTCTAAAAAAGCAGAAATACCTTCTTTAGCATCGTCACTTTTAAAACATTCTGCAATTTGTGTTTGAAGGTAGGGTAAAGCTTCATCAAAACTCATATTATCCTGATATGCATATGCTTTTAGTCCTATTTGCATAGTGCCAGGTGCAAGTCTAGAAAGTTCTTTAGCTAAATTATCAACATACTCATCAAGTTGATCCCTCTCCACTGATTTATTAATTAATCCCCATTCCTCAGCTTTAGAGGCATCTATATAATTACCCCTCATAATAAAATCTAACCCAGCTCTTTTTGGCATAACCCTAAATAAACCAGCCATAACCATAAACGGCCATAATCCTCTCTTAATCTCAGGTGCTGAAAATTTTGCATCCTTCACTGCAACTGCATGAGTAGCATTCGCGACCATTAAAAGAGCTCCAGCTAGAACAGATCCTTGAATTTTGCATATTACAGGCTTATACAAATGCCTAATCGACAGGCTTAAATCATCGTGATTTTCTAATTTTGGAACATTGGATTCAGATTTTGAATTACTTAAGTCTGCACCAGCACAAAAAATATCCCCTTCAGCATCTATTACAACAACTCTAATTTTTCTCTCTTGTTTTGCATACGCCAAAGCATAATTAACTTCATTCATCATTACAGTATTGATAGCATTCTTCTTATCAGGCCTATTTAGGGTGATTGTCAAAATATTATCTTTAATAACAACTTTGGTTGCTTCAAAAATAAGACCATCCAAAGAAAGTTTCTTATCACTCATAGTTTTTTCCTTTTAATATTGAAGAGGGCACTTCTATCATCTTAGCCCTTAGATACTCACCAAGAGATTTGGCTTGGCTATCTAATTTATTATTTGAAGAAACACCATCTTGAAGAATATCATGCACATAAAAGTTTAGAGAATGAATATTTGCTAGTTCATATCTATCTATTTTGTAATTTTTTAAATCAGGCAAAAGTTCTTTTAGTTTTTTAACTGTTAAAAATTTATATAGAAATGCATAGGAAGATAAATCTTTAGCCCAAACACCTAAATTTGCACATCCACCTTTATCTCCTGATCTTGTTCCGTATATTTCTCCAAAATAAACTTTTGATACTTCTTCTTTTTCTTTAATCTCAGGAATTTTAATTGGTTTCTTTTGATAGTAAATTTCTTCAAAATCAAGTTGACTAGTTGGAAGAATTTCAATTTTCTTTCCATTGATATTAACGGTTTCCTTAATATATTTGCTGTCTACTAAAGCAGGCCAATAGACTATTACTGGACCATTAGGTTTAGCAGCACCTCGTGCGAAGAAACCAGGAAAATTTGATAAAGATAATTCAACAATTTTCGCAGTGAAAAGCCTTCCGACTAAGTCAGGATTCATTGATTTTACAGATATATTAAGGGAAGCCATCGCTTCTTCATTTGTTTTGGGATTATTTTTTTGAGTTTGGTGTAAATCAATAGACACTTCATCAAATTGATCCATGCCTCCAATAGAATTAAACAAAGTATCTGTAAATACTTTAGCCTTTTCTTCAATATCAAGTCCGGTGAGTATAATTTCCATCCCGTTCCTATATCCACCAGCAAGATTAATGCAAACCTTATGTGATGGAGGAGGTGAGCTACCTCTGCATCCGGATACATAAACTCTATCATTTGCAATTTCTTCAATTTTTAAAGTATCAAAATGAGCAATTACATCAGGGTTGATATATGAAGGAGAACTAATTTCATATAAAAGTTGAGCAGTTACCGTTCCAACAGATACTAATCCTCCGGTATTGGGGTGCTTGGTAATTGTAAAATTACCATTTTCTTCGATTTCTGCTATTGGATAACCTACATTATTAAAGCTTGGAACTTCCTTAAAAAAAGCATAATTTCCACCAGTCGCCTGACACCCACATTCAATAATATGTCCTGCTGCTAATGCTCCAGCTAAAGCATCATAGTTATTTCTATCCCAATTGAATTTCCATGCTGCTGGACCAATTACAACCGCAGCATCAGTAACTCTTGGACAAACAACAATATCTGCATCATTATCAAGAGCCTCCTTTATACCCCAAGCCCCAAAATAGACATTTGCAGTTAAGGGCTCAAATCCAGAATCTTTTAAAGCTTTGTCTTTATCCATATTGACAAAATTCTCACCTTGTTGAGATAGTTCATCAATTCTAGGTATCAAATCATCACCATCTATATAAGCAACTTTTAAGTCGACAGAAATTTCTTTTAAAATTTTTTCAATTTCATTTGCCATTGATTTTGGGTTTAAACCACCAGCATTAGTGACAATTTTTATATTTTTAGTTTTACAATCTTCAGCGATTTCTTTTATTTGCTTAAGAAAGGTCCCAACATATCCTTTGTCCTCACCTCTTGATAGTTTTTGACTATAAAGAATAGTCATAGTAAGTTCAGCCAGATAATCACCTGTAAGAACATCAATAGGACCGCCGTCCACCATTTCTTTTGCTGCAGAAAGCTTATCGCCGTAGTATCCACTACAGTTGGCTATTTTTATAACATTATTACCCAAATTAATTCTCCAACCTTATTCCTTTTAAAATAACTTTTGTTACTGAATTAGCAGACTTTTCAGGAGATTCATTTATTGATGATCTGTTTTTACTTTTTGCAAACTCTCTGCCAATGCCTCCAAGTAAAATTGCAAATGCATTAGGATCTATTTTTTGTATTTCATTAGCACTTATGGCCTCAACCAAGAGTTTTTCAGTATACTTTGTAATAAAAGCTTCATGATAATCAATCATCTCAGACGAGCCATTTATCTTTCCCAAGCCTTTGATATATGCATCAAACTTTGGACCAACAGCCTGATTGACAATACTTAAATATGTATCAAGTTTGTCTATAGGCGATTCAATTTTAGATACTTGCTCTAGTGCACTTTTACCTAATTTCTTTAAGATATTATCCACGGTCATTGTGATTAATTGATCTTTACTTGGAGCAATTTCATATAAAGTTCTTAGAGATATTTTCAACTTAGATGCAAGCTCAGACATAGTTAATTCTGGAATGCCTTTCTCTAGCATTTTCTCAAGAGTGCCAATTATCTCTTTATGTTTTTTAGTTAAAGGCTTTAGTGGTTCTAGTGTTGAGTTATGAATATTTTCTGAATACTGCATTATTTTGAATCTACAATCATAAGTGGAGCTCCATTTTCTACCTGATCATCTTTAGTAATAAGTACTTTAGTTACTATTCCGTTGTGAGAGGCCTTTATTGAATGCTCCATTTTCATTGCCTCTAGTATCACCAGAACATCTCCAGTTTTTACTTTTGAACCTTTTTTAACATTCAATGCAATAACTTTTCCAGGCATAGGCGCTGTTAAACTTCCAGCTTGAATTTCAATTCCTGGCAAAACAAATCTTGGTTTTATCTTTAGCATTACATCACCAAAAGGCATGTGCACGAGAATATTTTCATTTTTTAGAGTTATCCTGGAATAATGTCTTTTTCCATTAAATTCAACATCAAGACCAAAGTCATCTTCTGAATGAATTATTCCAGTTTTCCCCCAGTCAAATACGAACCCCTTATTTTTCTTATATCTATATGAAACACTATGTTCATTATCATTAACAACAAAATCAATTTTTTGTTTAGGCAGTCTCCCATTAGTCCATCCCGATGGCATAAAACCAGCAATGCCTGTCTTTATTCTATTGTTTCTTTGAACCCAAAGCGCCGCTATAGAAGCAGCATGCTCTATTTCAGCTGGAGTAAGTTTGCGTTTTTTATTAGGCTGAACTTGGTTAATAAAATCTGTAGTAGTATTCCCATCAAAAAATTCTTTTGCTTTGAGACACTCAATTAAAAATTCTCGATTAGTGATTACGCCTCCAATATGAGCAGATTCTAGTGTGCGAATTAATTTTAAAATTGCATCATTTCTAGTATCTGCATAAGAAATTATTTTTGCTAGCATAGGATCGAAATTAGTTCCTATATTTGAGCCAATGCTGATGCCTGAATCCCATCTCGCTTCATTTTCAGGGTCACTTTCAAAGGCAATTATTTGTCCAGTTTCAGGCAGAAAATCATTATCGGGATTTTCAGCATAAAGTCTTGCTTCAATAGAATGACCTATAAAGGTGATATCGTCTTGGGTGTAGCCTAATTCCTCATCTCTAGCAATTCTTAATTGCTCTGAAACTAGATCTATTCCAGTTACTTCTTCTGTAACAGGGTGCTCAACTTGCAATCTTGTATTAACTTCTAAAAACCAGAATTCTTCTGTTTTGTCATCAAATAAAAATTCAACGGTTCCAGCTGACTTATATTTAATTTTCTTTGCAAGTTTGATTGCCGCATTACCCATTGCGGCCCTAACATCTTCGGAGATTCTAGAGGAGGGTGATTCTTCAATAATTTTTTGATGCCTTCTTTGAATAGAGCATTCTCTCTCACCTAGATGAACAACATTTCCATGAGCATCACCAAGTATTTGGATTTCTATATGTCTAGATTTTTGTACATATCTTTCTATAAAAACTCTGTCATCTCCAAATCCTGACTGAGCTTCTCTTTGTGCGCTTTTAATGGACTCTTTTAAATCTTTTTCTTTATGAACTATTCTCATGCCTTTTCCACCGCCACCTGCAGCAGCTTTTATAAGGAGAGGGAACCCAATTTTTTTTGCATTTTTAATGTTTGATGTCATCGGAAGTGTCGGGACTCCAGCTTTTTCAGCAAGCTCCTTTGCTTTTAATTTGTCTCCCATAACAGAAATTACGTGTGGCGATGGACCAACCCATATCAAACCTTCTTTGATTACTTTTCTTGCAAAAGAGGCATTCTCAGATAAGAAGCCATATCCTGGATGAATTGCTTGAGCGCCTGATTCTTTAGCAGCTTTTATAATCTCTTTGCTATCGAGATAGCCTCTATCAGGTAATCTGATTGATTGATCAGACATGTGTACGAAAGGTTCATTTTTGTCAGCATCAACATATATTGCAATGCATCTGATACCCATTTCATGAGCAGTTTCAATAATCCTAGACGCTATTTCACCTCTGTTGGCAATTAGTATGGAGTCATAAATCATAATCTAAATACCCCATATTCTCGTGCCCCTTCAATTGGGATGTTATTAATTATCGATAAACAAAAACCAATGACATCTCTTGTATCTCTCGGGTCTATAATTCCATCGTCAGTAACCATACTGCTTGCAACCAATCCCCTAGATAATTTTTCTAAATAAATAATTACCATCTTCTTTAATTCATCGTCAGCTTTTTCATCAAAATCCTTTCCATCTCTTAATGCTTTGGCTTTTCTTACAATTGACATTACACCAGCCATTTGTTCGGGTCCCATGACAGCAATTTTTGCTGTTGGCCATAAGAACGTAAACCTATTGTTAAAAGCTTTTCCAGACATGGCATAAGTTCCAGCACCATAAGAAGCACCAACTATAAATGTTATATGAGGTACGGTAGAGTTTGATACGGCATTTATTAATTGAGACCCTTTTTTAATAATGCCCTGACTTTCAAAATCTTTACCTACTAAAAAACCAGTGACATTATGAAGAAATATCAATGGGATATTTCTTTTATTACATAGCTGAATGAAGGTAGCTGCTTTTTCTGCACTTTCAGGATAGATTGGACCGTTATTACCTAAGATACCAACTTGGTAACCATGAACTGAGGTCCATCCACATACCATTGTTGGACCATATAAAGGTTTAAACTCTTCAAACTTTGAGCCGTCAGAAAATCTTGCAATTATTTCCCTGATATCAACAGCAGACTTTAGATCTTCACTTATTATTCCTAGGAGTTCTTCTGAGTTATATATTGGGTCAGTACTAATTTTTTGTGGACCTAAACCTTTTTTATTCCAATTTAAATGAGAAACAACCTCTCTACATATTCTTAATGCATCCATTTCATCTTCAGCTAAATAATCAGATAATCCAGATTGCTCAGAATGCATTTTAGCACCTCCCAAAGTTTCATCATCAGATTCTTCGCCAGTTGCCATTTTTACTAAAGGTGGCCCAGCTAGAAAAGCTTTTGATTGTCCTTTAATAAAAATATTGTAATCAGACATCCCTGGTTGATATGCACCTCCTGCTGTTGAGGAACCAAACACAACTGAAATTACAGGTATTCTTAATTTTGAAAGCTCAGTCATGTCATAAAAGAATCTTCCAGTTGAGGCAAAATGATTTTGATGAAGTGAGGGAGCCTCTGGAGGGTTTTCACCACCACCTGAGCCAGAAACACTCAAATCTCCTCCTGCTGATTCAACAAAACTTATGAAAGGTATGTGATTATCACGAGCTATTTCCATAGCCCTGTTCCATTTTTCACCTACGTATACTGTCATTGCACCAGCCTTAACAGTAGGATCATTTGCAAATATTACGCATTCAACACCGGAAATAATTCCTATTCCAGAAACACATCCACCTCCCACGTTATAATTATTTGTTCCATAGCCAGCATAAGGTTGTATTTCTAAAAATGGACTATCTGGATCTAAAACATTCATAATTCTTTCACGAACAGGCATTTTTCCTCTTTTAGCCAGTCTTTCATGATGTCTTTGCCCACCACCTAATTCAGCTAGATCTAATAACTCATCAAGAAATACTAATTTCTCGAGCATCATCTTTTTATTTTGTAGATATTGTTCAGACTTAGTATCTAAATTTGATTTAAATATAGGAGCAATATTTTCTGTCTTCATAGGCATTAAAAGTTAATAATTTTGTTATGGTAATATAATAGCATTAATATTACCAATATTAAGATGTATGATTGTTAAAAAAAATAACTATTATGTTAAAAATATACGGAACACAAAATTCTAGAGCTATGAGACCGATTTGGACCGCTGAAGAGATGGGTCTTGAATACGAGCTTGTAATGATGCCTTTTCCACCAAGAGTTTTTCATAAAGAATATTTAAATATAAACATGCTTGGAACTGTTCCTTATTTAGTAGATGGAGATGTAAAAATGACAGAGTCTGTTGGAATGACTCAGTATCTAGTTGAAAAATACGGTCCAACAGATTTGAGAGTAATGTCCGATGAAGTAGATTATCCAAATTATTTAAATTGGCTCCATCATGCAGATGCTACATTAACTTTTCCTCAGACGGTTGTATTAAGATATAAATTTCAAGAACCGGGCGTTGCTGATGCAGCAATAGAAGGATATAGCAGATGGTTTGTTTCTCGTTTAAAATTACTTGAATCTGAGTTAGAAAATAAAACTTATCTTTGCTCAAATAGATTTACGATTGCTGATATATGTGTAAGTTATGCAATTAACCTAGCAGGGGCTCTTGGTATTAAAGAAGCATTTAAACCAAATATAACTAGATGGACATCCATGCTTTTTGAGAGAGAAGCCTTTATAAAAAGTAAAAATTATAAATACGAAGAAAAGATATAATGAAAAGATTTTTTACATTTCTGCCAATCATGGCTTTTTGCTTAAGTATCCATTCTAATGAAAATCATACATCGCATTTAGAGACTATAGTTTTAGGGTCTGGATGTTTCTGGGGTGCTGAAAAGGGTTATGAAGCTCTTGAAGGAGTTGAGGATGCAGTATCAGGATATGCTGATGGATATGGAATAAAACCAACTTACAGAGAGATAACAAAATATACAAACAAATATAAAAGAAATAATTTTGCTGAAGTTGTTAAAGTAACTTTTAACAAAGAGGTAATAAGCTTAAGGTCTCTTCTTGAACATTTCTATGAATCACATGATCCAACCCAACTTAATAGACAAGGTAATGATATTGGTACTCAATACAGGTCAACTATTTTGTATACAAAACCATCACAAAAAAAAGTAATAGACGAAACAACTAAAGAATTTCAAAAACTACTAAGTGATGAAGGATATGGAGAAATTAAGACTTTAATTAAATCTCTTGATAAGTTTCACGATGCTGAAGAATATCATCAAGACTATATTAAAAAAAATCCAAATGGATATTGTCCTGATCATTCCACAGGTGTTGCCTTTAACAAAATTGAAACACCAGCCATTGATAATTCATTTCTTTTATCAGGTAAGTATGTTCTTGTAATTGATTCACAAGATTATTGTCCTTATTGTGAAAATTTCAAAAAAGATGTGGCAAATGATTATCAGGGAAGTATCCCAATGGTATACAGAACAGCAATTGAATTGAGTGGTTTAGATATTCAAACACCCACATGGGCAACACCTACAATTGTTTTCTTAGAGAATGGTAGTGAATTATTCTCATACCAAGGATACATGGAACCTGAATTATTTTATAAAGCTCTTGGAAAATTTAAATTAGGTGACACAGAAGCTTATGACGTTGCTTTTAATCAAGGAACTGATGCAAGATTCTGTAAAGAATATCAGATTTTCAAAAATACTCCTGACGGAATTTTTGTAGATAAATTAAGTGGAGCACCTTTGTTTGATACTAGAGATAGATTCGTTTCACGAAGTGGCTGGTTATCATTTACAGCCCCGGTGCCTAACTCAACCTATGAACTACCTGATAATTCATATGGCATGAAAAGAACAGAGGTTAAATCAAAATCAAGTAACATTCATTTAGGTCATGTTTTTGATGATGGCCCCAATGGCATGCCAAGATATTGTATTAATGCAACAGTTCTTGAATTTATTGCCAGAGAAGATATTAAAAACTCTTAATAATCCTACTCCACCAAGTTTGCTATTCGTTCATAGGCCTCAATGAATTCTTCTTTGAATTTTTGAACGGTCTGTCCAGCTGAAATAGTTTCATTCACTAATCCTATGCCTTGACCAACCCAATACGTATCAAGTTTTTTTGCTCCTTCATGTCCGAGAGTTGCCTGTTTTGAGACTATTGCTAATGCTGGCTCTCCAACAATTGTTTGCAAAGGCATTGGCAGTGGTTCAGGTGCATCTTTTGATTCCCATGCATCAGTCCATGCTGATTGAAGTTGTCTAGAGTGCTTACCTGTTCTACTTTTTGATCTTACAGTTTGGCTTGAAGTAGCTTGAATCATTTTTTCTTTAATGTTTTCAGAGGTTTCAGCTTCAGTAGTTGGAAGAAATACCGAGGCGCACCAAACACCGTCTGCACCCATTGTCATAATTCCAGCCATTTGCTCACCTGTGGCAATTCCACCAGCTGCTAGGATAGGAACATCGCCTAAGTCTTTTATTGCTCTTTTTACTTCTGGTATAAGCACCATAGTTGAAACGCTCCCGCAGTGTCCACCACCTTCAGTTCCTGATACAACTAATACATCTACGCCAGCTTGAACCTGTTTAATTGCATGCTCTTTTGCTCCCAAAAGTGCAGCTACTTTTACATTATTTGCTTTTCCCATTTCTAACATCCAATGAGGGGGGACTCCTAATGCATTTGCGATTAGTTTAATTGGATGAGAAAAAGCAACTTCTAGCAATTTTTTAGCTCCTTTTTCTTTAAGATTTTTTCCAAATCTAGAATCTGAATCCATTTCAATTTTTTTTGAGTCCGAAGGATTTCTTAATGATTCTCCATCAACATCATGCTGCTTCAGAACATCAGCTCTAAAATCTCGGTACTCTTGTGGAATCATGTTAATAAGGTCTTCTGATGAAACTGATGATCCTTTACCCTCGAAGGTGGTTGGTACCAAGATATCGACACCATAGGGCTTGCCGTCAATATGTTCATCTATCCATTTAAGATCTTGTTCTAACATTTCTGGTGTATGGCCAACTGCTCCCAATACGCCCATACCACCAGCCTTGGAAACTGCTACAACAACATCTCTACAATGACTAAATGCAACAAGCGGAAATTCAATTTCAAACATTTCACATATTGGTGATTTCATAATTTACTCTACTTTTTTATATATATTTTTAATTCTATTATAATTATCAGATAAATTTAAAATTTTCCACTTAATGCAAACATATAATTTCACAGTTCCAGATATATGCGACGCCTTTCCTCATGAGGTACTGATAGGCGACATTTTTTTAAATTCATATGGAGGTATTGATAAGTTTTGTGGAGAAATTAGAACAGCAAATTGTCCGCATAGTAATAGTATTGTTAAGGAAATGGTTCAGGAAAATGGTGATGGTAAGGTTTTAGTTATAAACCATACTGGAGAAAAATTTTGCTCAATGGTTGGTGATCAAATTGCTCGAAAAGCTTATGAAAACAAATGGAGAGGCATTTTTGTGAATGGTTTCATTAGAGACATAGAGGTAATTGAAAATATCTCAATTGGTGTTTATGCAAAAAATACATACCCAATGAAAACAGATAAAGCTGTTGGCATTGGAACAAAAGATAAAAAAATTAATATTGGATCTGTTGAAATGAGCTCTGGAAATTGGATTTATGTTGATACTAATGGATGGGTTGTAAGTAGCAAAAAATTAGAACTTTAATCTTTCTATTTCTTTATCTTTTTCTTCCCAAATCTCTTCAATCCATTTCTTAAAATTTTCTCTGTATTCATTATCAGTTGAATAATTTTTATTTTTAAGATTTTCAGGTATCGTATATTTTCTTACGAAAACTTTAACATCACGCATATCACCTTTTAAAAAGGCCCATGATCCTCTTTTATTTGATTTATAGACTACCGAATAATCTACCAAAACATCAATATTAGGCATAGCCGAAAGGGCAGTAGCAATTCCACCAATTCTTGGCTTTAGAAGATTTTTATATGGTGAGTTTTGAGCTAAATGTTTTGTAGGATTATTTCTTGTACCCTCTGCGTAACTAAAAATTGTTGATGGCGATCTTTGGAATCTTTTACAAGCCTTTAATGTATTTTCATAATCTTTGAACCTTAGATCAGGATTTTTTTCTAATTCTTTTTTTGAGTGCCTATTTACAAAAGGCATATTTAAAGTTTTATTAGCTAGAAATATAAAAGGTATCCAGGCTAACTCTTTTTTCATAAAAAATTTAAGCAGAGGGATTCTTTTATGTGCTGCTACTAAAAGTATAAAAATGTCTGCCCATGACTGATGGTTAGAAACGGCCATATACCATGCATTTTTATCAAATTCATTATCGTCAAATACCTGCATAGAATCTTTATGCATTATTTTCATAATAACTTTTAATCCATAGACGGTGTATTCACCAATAGAATTTGAGATTTTACTTAATCTAATTTTAAGAGATTTAAATGGAAATATTGCTCTAGGAATATTTACAATTGCCAGCGTACCAAAGCCAATTGTTAATTCAACAATAACAAAAATAAATGTAAAAAATCCTACTAGGTTGGACTTTATGAAGTACATATCAAATTTTCAAATTTAAAACCCGCTTAGATTAGCATATCTTTCAGTATGATATGTAGAACTTCCAAATATTTGCTCAGCAACTCTCGACCTTTTTATAAAGAACCCCAGATCATATTCATCTGTCACACCAATACCACCATGCATTTGAATTGCTTCATTAGAAACTAGGTGGAGAGTTTCTCCAGCTATTGTTTTAGCAAGACTGGACAATCTTTGGAGTTCATTAGAGTTTTCATCGGCGCCCTGAACAGCTGCCATTACTGCTGACTTAGTAAGCTCAATCTCACAAAACATTTCAGCTGCTCTATGTTGTAGTGCCTGAAATGTTCCAATTAGCACACCAAACTGTTTTCTCTGTTTAAGATACTCAATTGTTGTTTCAAAAGCTGACTCAGCATTGCCTAGCATTTCAGCTGACATGGCTATTCTTCCAATATCAAGAATTCTTTCAACTGTTTCACCACCAGTCTCTACTGTTCCTAAAATTTCTTGGTTAGAGCATTTAACGTCATTGAACTCAATATTTGCATAATTTCTTGAATCAGCCATATCAAGCTTAATTATATTTAGACCATCAGCATTTGCGTCAACAATAAACAAAGTCAATCCAGCTAATTCACCAGAGTTGCCAGATGTTCTTGCAAGTACAATCAAAATATCAGCACTAGCACCATCTATAACAAAGGTTTTCTTGCCATTTAGAAGATACTCTTCGTTATTTTTTTTTGCCTCAAATGATGTTTTTAATGGGTCATGATGGCTAGATTCGTCAACCGCCAGAGCTGTAGTAATTTCACCACTCACTATTTTTGGGAGGTATTTTTCTTTTTGCTCTTGAGTTCCAAAGTTTGAAATAGCATAAGCTCCTAAAACACCTGTAGAAAAAAGAGGGGAAGGGGTAAGTGTTTTACCACATTCTTGCAAAATTACACTTATGCCTGCAACACCAAAATTTGAACCACCAAATTCTTCAGGTATTAGTATTCCAGACCAACCTAAATTGACCATTTCTTGCCAAATATCCCTATCCCAAAGGTTTTTATCTTTATTATCTCTAAGAGCTCTAAAATGAGTTACTGGTGTTCTCTCTTGAGCAAAATCTTTTGCAGTATCCCTTAGAAATTCTTGTTCTTCTGTTAGTACTAATTTCATCTTAAACTCTAGCTTGGAAGTCCTAAAACTCTTTTAGAAATAACATTTAATTGCACTTCAGAAGTACCACCTTCAATTGAATTTCCTTTAGTTCTTAACCACGCCCTAGTAAGGTTTTTATCTTCTTTATCAAACTCATCTCCATCCCAGGCAACTCCATTGATTCCAGTGGCTGCAATCATAAGTTCATGGCGCTTTTTATTATGTTCTGTTCCGTAGAGTTTAAACATTGAAGCAGTTGCACTAGCTTTTCCACCTTCGTCTTTTGCTCTTTTAAATGTTAATCCAAAAGCATGCTCTTTTATTTTATGAGAAGCTATTTGAGACCTATAAAACCCGTTGCTTATCTTTCCATCTTCTTCACCAACATGCTTTTTAGCAATTGAAACAAGATCTCTACCACTTCCCATACCTGATCCAAGACCAAAGCTAGATATGAAGGCTCTTTCATGTTGAAGTAATGCTTTAGCAATGGCCCAACCGGCGTTTAGCTGGCCAATAAGATTTTCTTTTGGTACTTTTACATCATCAAAAAATGTTTCACAGAAAGGTGATTTACCCGATATCAAGGTGATTGGTTTTGTACTAACCCCAGCCGTTTCCATATCAATTAGGAGGAAACTAATTCCATCATGCTTTGGTTCTTTAGGGCCTGTTCTAACTAACGCAAATATCCAATCAGCTTTATCTGCATATGATGTCCATACTTTTTGCCCATTTACTAAAAAATGATCTCCAATATCTTCGGCTTTTGTTGCAAGACTGGCCAAATCAGATCCTGATCCAGGCTCTGAGTAACCCTGACACCACCTAATTTCACCTTTAATAATTTTTGGTAGATGTTCTTTTTTTTGCTCTTCTGAGCCGTATTCAAGTAAAACTGGAGCAAGCATCCAAATACCAAAACTTAGTAAAGGCTGTTTAGCACCAATTGCAAACATTTCTTGATTCAGAATTGTTACTTGTTCGGCATTTAGTCCACCACCACCATATTCTTTGGGAACCGTTGGCATTGTCCATCCTTTAGCACCCATCCTATCAAGCCAAATTTTAGATTCAGGATTTTTATATTCTGCTTTTCTTCCTCCCCAAACCTCATCAACTGGAATAGATGGATCTGCACCACTTCTCATTGATGGTGGGCAATTTTTATCTAGCCATTCTTTAACTTCGTTTCTGAATTCTTCTAAATTTTGCATATTTTTATATATATTTTTGTAGAGTAAATCATTCTATAGCAAACTTGATTTAGTTCAAAAGGTTTAAAATGTTCAAAATTTATCAACGATATCTATATTCTTTCCTTATGAATTGATTGAAATAGTATAATAAGCGCATGTTTAAAAATATTGGCATCTACGTAAAAGAAAAAACAGATGAGGGTATAGACTCTCATGGTCTTGATGTTTTAATTTCATCCTTAATCAAACATACTTCAAATATTTTTATTGAAGAAACATCAAAATATAAAAATAATTCTTTAACAGTTCTTAAACATAACGAATTTGCATCTACAGTTGACTTGATAATTGTCTTTGGTGGCGATGGAACTCTTCTAAGATCAGCTAGAAAGTATTTAGAATACGATATACCAATTCTTGGTATTAATATGGGAACCGTTGGATTTTTAACTGATGTTAAAACTCAAGATTTCGAATCAATAATTCAAGATGTTTTAAATGGTAATTGCCAGGTAGAAGAAAGAAATCTTGTTAGCGCAACTTTTGCCAATAAAACAGTTTATGGTTTAAATGAGATAGTAATTCATTCTGGTGGCTACACACAATTGATGAGATATAGGTTATCAGTAAATAATAAAATTGTTTATGAACAAAGGTCTGATGGTCTAATTATTGCAACACCAACTGGATCAACTGCATATGCTCTATCTGCTGGTGGGCCAATTATTCATCCTGCACTTGATGTTTGGACAATATTACCAATGCTTCCCCAAAGTATTTCATCAAGACCCTTTGTAATATCTTCAGATGAAAATGTAACAATCAATTTAAT
This sequence comes from uncultured SAR86 cluster bacterium, assembly GCA_902556355.1. Classification (GTDB taxonomy): domain Bacteria; phylum Pseudomonadota; class Gammaproteobacteria; order Magnimaribacterales; family D2472; genus SCGC-AAA076-P13. The sequence continues at coordinate 48,930 of CACDVW010000001.1, read as the reverse complement.
AAGTGGGCCTATGAAAGAAGCCAAGATATGTGCAGATGGTCAAGAGGATGAGAATGCACCATATGCTAAAGATATAGTTATTTCTAAAATGGATAATAAGCTTAGATTAGTTCACCCACTTAATAATGATTTTTTTGAAGCCTGCAGAGAAAAGCTGGGTTGGAGTTTAGATATTTCTAAAAAATAATAAGTGAATAAGTGAATAAGTGAATAAGTGAATATTAGAAATTTCCATATGCCAATAATATTGATATCAATGTTAATTGCCTTTTTATCCAATTATGGATCAATCATAGCCATTGTAGAGCCTTTTACCTTTGTTAAAATTGATCTAGGTTCCTATCAAAATGGTTATGTGAGCTTTAACTCTCTTGAAACCACGTATATACAAAATAATGAATGGTGGAGACTAATAACTCCTATGTTTATTCATTTTTCATTAACTCATTTAATTTTTAACTGTTTGTGGATTTATGTGCTTGGTTCAAAAATTGAGCAGATTGATGGACATATAACATTTATAAATTTAGTAATTTTTTCATCTATTATTTCAAATTTAGGACAACATTTTTTTGGTGGATCTGCTCTGTTTGGTGGACTTTCAGGAGTTATTTATGGTTTGCTTGGATATTGCATGATAATAGAGATTGATACTAAACAAGAAAGATATGATCTACCTCCAGCACTTTATTTATTTATGTTGATTTGGTTGATTCTTGGTTTTCTTGGAATACTGAATTTATTTGGTTTTGGTAATGTAGCAAATTATGCTCATCTTGGTGGACTGATATCAGGTATAATTTTTGCCATGATAACCAGATATGTTTTTATTAGAGACATAAATGAATAAAATAAAAAAAGCAGTATTGCCAGTTGCTGGTCTTGGTACTAGGTTTCTACCCGCTTCAAAGGCAACACCTAAAGAGATGCTGCCAATTATTGACAAGCCGTTGGTTCAATATGCTGTTGAAGAAGCAATAGAAATTGGTATTGAAGAAATTATTTTTATTACAAGTCCATCAAAATATTCAATAAAAAAACATTTTGATTTCAACCAGGTCATCGACAATAAATTAAGGAATTCTGGTAAAGATATGCTTGCTGAATTAGCAAACCCCAATATTTTTGGTGAAATAGATTTTAAGTATATAAATCAAGATGAACAAAAAGGTTTGGGGCATGCAATTTTGCTTGCTAAAGATTATATTCAAGATGAGCCATTTGCGATTCTTCTTCCCGATGATTTATTTTTTTCAGATATAAGTTGCCTTTCTCAACTCACTTCAATCTATAAAGAAACTGGCAATTCAGTTATTGCTGTTAACAAGATAGATCCTCATAATATTCACAAATATGGAGTTATTGATCCAGGTAAAGTAGAAGGTAACTACATGGAAATTAATAATATTATAGAGAAACCATCTAGAGTTGAGGCTCCTTCCGATATTGCTGTATGCGGAAGATATATATTAAATAGTACTATTTTTGAATTTTTAGAAAAAACTCATGCTGATGGCTCAGATGAAATCCAATTAACTGATGCAATAAAATCCATGTTATCCAAAGAGAAAATTTTAGCTGCTATGTATCATGGTGAGAAATTTGATTGTGGGAGCAAAAAAGGTTTTGTAGAGGCCACTATTGCTATTTCTTTGAGAGATAATGATCTCAAGGATGATATTAAAAGCTACATCCAAAACATTAATGAAGTTAATTCTAAAGATAATTAAAATTTTTCCACCTGAGGCCTCTCATAAGATCGCTCTTTTTTTATTAAAGGTTTTACATAAATTAAAAATCTTAAATTTTCTATTCCCTATCGATAAAAAAAATAACTTCGAATATTTGAATCTTAGTTTTAAAAATAGGCTTGGAACTGCAGCAGGACTAGATAAAAATGGTGATTATATAGACTCACTTGGTGCCTTGGGTTTTGGATTTCTTGAAGTGGGTACGGTAACACCACTACCCCAAAAGGGTAATCCCAAGCCTAGAGTATTTAGGCTATTTGATGAACAAGCAGTAATTAATAGACTTGGCTTTAACAATAAAGGTGTGGATTATCTTGTAAAGAATCTAAAAAAAAGAAAATACAATGGTGTTGTTGGGGTAAATATTGGAGCAAATAAAACATCTGAAGCTCAACAAAGAACCAATGATTATCTGATTTGTTTTGATAAAGTTGCAGAATACTCTGACTATATAACTATAAATATTTCCTCTCCTAATACTCCAGGGTTAAGAAATCTTCATGAAGATAAGCATATTAAAAACCTTATAGATTCCTTAGAGCAAAGAGTTATAGAACTAAATTTCATTAAACCCATCTTTATTAAAATATCTCCTGACGAACCATATGAAGTAATTAAAAGCACTGCTGAATATATAAAAAATTCAAGTTTAACTGGTTTGATAATATCAAACACAACAACAAATCGAGAGATGCTTAAGAATTCAAAATATAAAGACTTCCAAGGTGGCTTATCAGGCAGCCCTTTGATGGAAAGATCTACATCTTTATTGAAAAAGATAAATGAAGAATTTCCTGAACTTCCAATTATTGGTGTTGGCGGAGTTATGAATAAGCTAGATTTTGATAATAAGCTTGCATCAGGCGCATCACTGGTTCAAATTTATACAGGTTTTATAATCAATGGGCCTCAAATCGTTAGCGACATATTAAATTAATAAGTTAATGGAATTATTAATTATTTTTGTTGTTATATCTTTTCTAATTGGAACTATTGGTTTTGCATTACCATCAAAGTCTTCAAAGAAAATTTCAGAATTAAGATTGAATGCATCGAGACTGGGGTTAAAAATCGTACCATCAAATATTGGTAAAAATTCGTTTAAAAATAAAGATGTAAACTTAATGATTTACTCTCTTAAAAATGAAACAAATTTAAAAGAAGCTCATTTTATTAGAGACAAAGATGAATTAATTTTGTATTCTCCTCTCAAGTTGAAGTACTCAGATGAGTATGACGAGATAAAAAGTAAGCTAAGTTCTCTTTCATCTAATGTGTTAGAGATAATATTTTCAAACTCTGTTGTAGCTTTTATTTGGAGAGAAAAAGCAGGCATTACTGAACTTGAAAAGATTTTAAATTTATTAAAAGTTTTCTAAAACTCTTGTCAAACCAAACTAATTAATGGTATTTCTAAAAAAGGAACAAATTATTTATTATGGCAAAATCATTAGTAATCGTTGAATCTCCAGCAAAAGCTAAAACAATATCTAAGTACTTGGGTAATGATTTTATTGTTGAATCTAGTGTAGGTCATATTAGAGATCTTCCAAAAAAAGCATCACCAACTAGTAAAAGAGCATCCATCCCAAAGGATGTGAGTCCAGAAGAAAAAATTAGATTAAAAGCTATCAACGATAGAAACAGATTAATAAGAAGAATGGGTATTGATCCTGATAATGGATGGACGGCTGATTGGCAAATTATTCCAGAAAAAGAGAAAGTAATAAAAAATCTAAAAAAAGCAGCAAAACAAGTTGATCATATTTATTTAGCAACTGACTTAGATAGAGAGGGTGAGGCAATTGCATGGCACCTTAAAGAAGCTCTAGGGCCAGATAAATATGAATACTCAAGAGTTAGATTTAATCAGATTACCAAAACAGCAATTGTTGATTCATTTGCTGACCCAAAAGAAATTGATTTAGATTTAGTAAAAGCCTATAGAGCTCGAAGATTCTTAGATAAGGTAATTGGCTTTGAGTTGTCACCCTTACTATGGAAAAAAATTGCTAGAGGCCTTTCAGCAGGCAGAGTGCAATCTGTGGCCTTAAGAGTTTTAGATGAAAGAGAAAGATTAATCCAAGAATTTATTCCTGAGGAGTTTTGGGAAGTTTCATTGAACCTAGGCAAGAATGATCTATCTATACCTTTTTCTCTAAATAGAAAAAAATCAGATCCATTATTAAAAGAAGAAGAAGCTAGAAAAATACAAGATTTAATTAATAATTCTGAATTAACTATCAATGAGATAGTAAAAAAGCCTGTTAAGGCTAAGCCAAGAGCTCCATTCATTACATCAACTCTTCAACAGGCTGCTAGCACTAAGTTAAGCTTTACAGTTAAAAGAACCATGCGAGTTGCACAAAAGTTATATGAAGCGGGCCACATAACTTATATGAGAACAGATGCTCCAAGTCTTAGTAAAGAATCTATCCAAGATGCAAGAAATTATATTCATGAAAAAATTGGTGATAAATATCTTACTAATGCTCCCAGAATATATGCAACATCAGAAAATGCTCAAGAAGCTCATGAAGCCATCAGACCAACTAATGCTTTTTTGACACCTAATGATTTGCTGAATCAAACAGAAGAAGAAAAAAGACTCTATCAATTAATATGGCAGCAATACATAGCCTGTCAAATGCCTGACGCAGAGTATTTATCTACTTCAGCAAAAATAATGATTGATGAATACACTTTTTCTGCTAAAGGCAGAGAGGTGGTCTTTGATGGTTATACAAAAGTTTCTCAACCTGCCAAATCAGATGGTGAAGATATTTTGCCCCCATTGAATGAAGGAGAAGTATTGACATTAAACGAAGTTAATTTAGAACAAAAATTTACTAAACCACCTGCAAGATTCTCTGAAGCAGCCCTGGTTAAAGAATTGGAAAAGAAAGGAATAGGCAGACCTTCAACTTATGCAAATATTATTTCTACTATCCAAGATCGAGGGTATGTCGAGATTCAAAACAGGAGATTTTTTGTTAAAAAAATCGGACACATAGTAACTGAAAGATTGTTAGAAAGTTTTGATGACATTATGGATTATGAGTTTACTGCTAATTTAGAAAATAACTTAGATAGAGTAGCGCAAGGTGAAATCGATTGGAGAAACGTATTAGATGATTTTTATGCATCATTTAAAACTGATTTAGCTTCAGCATCAGATGAAGATACTGGAATGAGAGGTAATAGACCAACTTCAACAGACATTATATGTCCATGCGGTAAAACCAACATGGTTATAAGAAATTCTTCAAATGGTGTTTTTCTTGGTTGCTCTGGATATCAAAATACTGGCGATGATAAATGTAAGGAAACTTTAAATCTTGTTTCTGGTGATGAAGCAGTCAGTGTTGATGATACTGAAGAAGCTGAAAATTTATTAATCAAAAAAAGATGTCCTAAGTGCGACACCAGTATGGACAACTACCTTATTGATGAAAATAGAAAACTTCATGTTTGCGGCAAAAATCCGGATTGTAACGGCTACCTTGTTGAAGAGGGGCAATTCAAAATCAAAGGTTATGACGGCCCAACACTGGAATGTCATAAATGCGGCTCAGAAATGCAATTAAAAACTGGAAGATTTGGTAAGTACTTTGGTTGCCTTAATGATAATTGCGGTGCCACTAGGGCATTGCAAAGAAATGGTGAGCCAAAACCATTAATGATGGAACCTATTTCTTTGCCTGATTTGTCATGTTTAAAGTGTGAGGATCATTATCTTCTTAGAGACAGCATGAAGGGTTTGTTCTTAGCCGCAAGCAAGTACCCCAAAAATAGAGAGACTAGAGCTCCAAAGGTTTCAGAAATTAATAATTTATCAAATGAAATTTTAGAAGCCTGCAGATTTCTTCCAAATACCGATAAGCATTCTTATCTTATGAGTGCTCCAGAAAAAGACAGAGATGGCAATCCTTATGTCATAAGATATAACAAATCTGAAGATGTTCACTACTTAGCATCTGAAAAAGATGGCAAAAAAACAAAATGGACTGCTGTTTATACTAATGGAGAGTGGGTTCAAAACCTCAAAAGTTAGTGAGCGCAAAAGAATTAGTTAATCTATATATAGATATCTGTGACCAAATCTTAGTTGACAATAATTTAAATCAAAATAATAAATATTTATTTTTTTCCTCTCTTGAGCAAAGCATTGATCAGTTTGCAATTAATTTGCATACAGAATTAAATTTAAATATTTCAAACTTTCACGATCTTAATTACTATTCTAAGTGGAAGCTGCTATCCAATGAAGCGTCTCTTGCAAACATTATAAAAAGAGAGATGGGTGATGATGGATTTTTATCAGATATATTGATAGCAAAAGATAAACTTTTAATACCAATTGATACATCAATAATTGCTTCAAATGATCCTATTAACTTGAAAAAACTAAATTCGATATTAGATAAATATAAAAGCTTTATATTGTTGCTTCGCAAAACCCTTGAGGAGTGTTAAGCTTCATTAATACGGAGAAATTATGTCAAATTACTTAGAACTAGCTCAACTACCAGACGGAACTATTGTCTTAAGAAGATCAGATGATCAAGACAACCCAATAGTTAAAATTGAGTTTTCAAATGAGTCTAAGGAATTTCTTCAAGGACAAGAACTTTCTGTTGCCAAGGAGATGATCAGGGCCGGTATAGAAAGTGTGAGTGGTAATGTAAGTGATTTTGACGAGTTTTTTGATAATCAAAAAGAGAGACTTTCAAAGAAGACAGTTATATTGCACTAATTCTCTCTAATTAGCCCGACACTTTTTCCTTCTATATATAATTCAGTCTCTTCAAGATTAACTTCTATATCATTAAATTCTTCATTTGCTGGTTTTAGGTGAACTATATTTGGAGCACTTCTTTGAAAATATTTGACTGTTACTTCATCTTCTATTCTTGCAATAACAATATCACCATTTTTAATTTCTTGAGTTTTTTTAACAGCAATCAAATCATCTTCCATAATTCCAGCATCTTTCATGCTAAGACCTCTAACCCTTAAGAAATAATCAAAATCAGATCCAAAGAAACCTTTTGGACAATTTAGTACTTTTTCGACATTTTCACTTGCTAAAGTTGGTGACCCAGCAGCAACTAATCCAACTATGGGATAATCGTTACCCTCATGCTTAATTTCTGGATTATTTATTGATATACCTCTTGAGGCACCGCTTTCTATTGAAATAAAGTCTTTCTTTTCAAGAGCTCTTAGGTGAGTTTCAGCCGAATTAGGTGATTTAAATCCTAGCTCTCTACAAATATCTGCTCTTGTAGGAGGAAAGCCTGTTTTATTTATGTATACTTGAATACAATCAAGCACTTTTTGTTGTTGTGGTGTAATATCTTTCATAATGTTTTAAATATACTATATATTTATACAGTATAATGCCATTTAGCTTTTAAAATCAATATAAAATTATGAGTAATAAATCAAAATTAATTATAGGCATATCTTCCAGAGCTTTATTTAATCTTGATAAAAGCCATGAGATATATGAAAAAGAAGGCTTAGAATCATACAGAGATTATCAAATAGCAAATGAAGATAAAACACTTGAACCAGGTGAAGCTTTTGGTTTGGTTAAAAAAATTCTAGGCATTAATTCCTTATACAAAGATGAAAATAGAATAGAAGTAATTCTATTATCAAGAAATACATCAGATACTGGCTTAAGAATAAGAAACTCTATAGAAGCTCATGGTTTAGATATAAGCAGAGCAGCATTTTGTGGAGGTGAAAGCCCTCACAGGTATGTAAAAGATTTTGGAGTTCATTTATTTTTATCAAGCAGCTTTGAAGATGTAAAGCTGGCCATTGAAAGCAATGTTGCAGCCGCAACAATAATTTCAAGAGATGGAGAATGCAACATGCATTCTGAGAATGATCAATTGAAAATAGCATTTGATGGAGATGCAGTGATTTTTTCAGATGATTCTGAAAAAGTTTTTCATGAAGAAGGCTTAGATGCATTTATTGAAAATGAAGTTAAAGCAACCACGACATTAAAAGAGGGACCATTTAAATCATTTTTAGTAGAACTAAATAAAATTCAAAATGATTTTGATATCAATGAATGTCCAATCAGAACAGCGCTTGTAACTGCTAGATCGGCTCCATCTGATAAGCGTGTAATAAAAACATTGAGAGAATGGGGTGTCAGGATTGACGAATCATTATTCCTTGGGGGGATGTCTAAACAACATTTTCTTAAATCTTTTCAAGCAGACATCTTTTTTGATGACCAAAAAAAACATATCATGGACGCTATTGAAACAACCGCCTCTGGACATGTTCCGTATGGCATAAAAAATAAATAATAAGGATTACGAATGGAAATAGTATGTTTTGATATGGAAGGAACTTTAACACCTGAAATATGGGAGCAAATAGCTTTAAATACTGGAGTTGAAGAATTCAATAAAACTACTAGAGACATACCTGATTATTCAGATCTTATGGACTTTAGACTTGAAGTCATGAAAAAGCATAATCTTAAATTATCTGATATCCAAAAAGCATCAGGAGAGTTGAATCTTCTAGATGGTGCAGAAGATTTCTTAAATAGTATTAGATCTAATTTCCAAGTTGTTATTCTTTCAGATACATTCCATGAAATAGCTAAACCTTTAATGGAAAAGATGGGTCACCCACTTTTACTATGTCATAACTTAGAGGTTGAAAATGATGAAGTCATTTCTTATAAGCTAAGGCACAAACAAGCTAAAAAACAAGCAATTATGGCTTTTCAATCAATTGGATATAGATGTATTGCTGCAGGAGACTCTTATAATGATATACAGATGTTCGAAGTTGCTGAAAAAGGTTTTTTTATGAATGCGCCAGAAAAGATTGCCGCAAGTCATCCTGACATTCCATCATTCCATAATTATGATCATTTAGAAGATGCCATACTAAAAAGTTCTATTTTTGTAAAATGAGTGACCATTTAAAATTAGATAATTACGAAAGACCAAAACTTCAGATGCCTAAAGAAGGCACTGATTTATTACTTCATAGTTGTTGTGCTCCATGTGCTGGAGAAATAATGGAGGCCTTGGCTGCGTCTGATATTAAAACAACAGTTTATTTTTATAATCCGAATATTCATCCGAAGGAAGAATACGAAATTAGAAAAAATGAAAATAGAAGATTTTGTGAGAAGCTAGGATTTGAATGCATCGATGCTGATTATGATAAAGATAATTGGTTTGAGAGAATTAAAGGTCTTGAAGATGAACCTGAAAGAGGTGAAAGGTGTACAAAGTGCTTTGATATGAGGTTTGAGAGGTCCGCTCTTTATGCAAAAGAAAACAATTTTTCTGTTTATGCAACGACACTTGGTATATCCAGATGGAAAGACATGAATCAAATTAATTCAGCAGGGCATAGAGCTGCTGATAGATACGAAGATGTTGTTTATTGGGACTTCAATTGGAGAAAACAGGGTGGATCTTCAAGGATGATTGAGATTTCTAAAAGAGAAGAATTTTATCAGCAAGAATATTGTGGTTGTGTATATAGCTTAAGAGATACTAATCGATGGAGAAGAAAGAATAACAAAGACAGAATTATCAGAGGAGTAAAATTCTACAGTTAGTCAGATTTGGGAATTGGTATATTTGTGTTCTATAATCTCCAACCATGTCAGCAGGCACAAAATTCAGAAAAGCACTTAAAGATAATACTCCACTTATTATTCCAGGCGCTATCAATGCCTACTCAGCAATATTAGCCGAAAAATCAGGTCATAAAGCAGTGTACTTATCAGGCGGTGGAGTTGCTGCTGCTTCATATGGAATTCCGGATTTAGGGATTACATCTATGGAAGATGTTCTTATAGATGTTAAAAGAATTACAAGCGCTTCTTCTTTGCCACTCCTTGTTGATATTGATACTGGTTGGGGAGGAGCTTTTAACATAGCTAAAACAATAAAAAATATGATTGATGCTGGCTGTGCTGCAGTTCATATGGAAGATCAAATATCACAAAAAAGATGTGGTCACAGACCTAACAAATCATTAGTTTCGAAAAATGAAATGCAAGACAGAATAAAAGCAGCTGTGGATGGAAGACATGATGAAGAATTTTTTATTATGGCTAGAACTGATGCAATTGCATCAGAGGGTATTGAAGGTGCCATTGATCGAATCGGTTCATATATTACCGAAGGAGCTGATGGTATATTTCTTGAGGCAGCAACAACTCTTGAGGAATATGCTGCTGTAAAAAAAGCATTTAATATTCCAATTCTTGCAAACATTACTGAGTTTGGAAAAACTCCATTATTTACAAAAGATGAACTTCATAAAGTTGGGGTTGATATGATTCTCTTTCCATTAAGTGCATTTAGGGCAATGAGCAAGATTGCGGAAAAAGTTTACATTTCGATTGCTAAAGAGGGGACACAGAAAGATCTGTTAGATATAATGCAGACCCGGGAAGAATTATACGATCGATTAAATTATCACAGTTTTGAACAAAAATTGGATGAACTATATAAAGAAGAATAAAGAGGATTACTAAATATTATGGTTAAAAAGTTAGAAGGTGCTGGTCTAAGAGGCCAGGTGGCAGGAGAAACTTCATTATCAACAGTTGGTCAGATTGAAGGCCTTGCATATAGGGGTCATAAGGTTGAAACCTTGGCTGACAAAGCATCATTCGAAGAGGTAGCATACCTACTTCTTTACAATAAACTTCCTAACAAGAGCGAACTTTCAGAATATAAAGCACTTCTTAAAAGTCAAAGAGACCTTCCTCAAGCTCTAAAAGAAGTACTTCAAAAAATACCAGCATCGGCTCACCCAATGGATGTTATGAGAACCGGAACATCAATGTTGGGAAATCTTGAGCCTGAAGGTGATTTCAGCAATCAATTAAATTCAATAAATAGAATGATAGCTACTATGGCTTCTATAGTTACCTATTGGTACAAGTATTCTCATGAGGGAGAAGATATCAGTTTAGTAAATGACGAAGATTCAATGGCAGGTCACTTCTTGCATATACTTCACGGAAAAACTCCCAGTGATCTTCATAGAAAAGTAATGGATGTATCTTTAGTGCTTTATGCTGAGCATGAATTTAATGCTTCAACTTTTACTGGCAGAGTTTGTGCATCAACCATGTCTGATATTCATTCTTGTGTTGTGGCTGCTATTGGTTCATTAAGAGGTCCTCTTCACGGAGGAGCCAATGAAAAGGCAATGGAACTAATTGAAAACTGGACTTCAAGAGAAGAAGCAAAAGAGAATATCTTAGCTATGCTTGCTAACAAAGAAAAAATTATGGGTTTTGGGCATGCAGTCTATTCTATTCGTGATCCCAGAAATGCTGTCATTAAAGAGTATGCAAAGGAACTTTCTTTACTTCACGATAACGATACCTTATATCAAGTTGCAGAAGAAGTTGAAAAGGTAATGGCAGATGAGAAAAAAATGTTTGCCAATGCTGACTTTTTTCATGCACCAGCATATTTTTACATGGGCATACCAACAAAATTATTCACGCCAATCTTTGTAATGTCTCGAGTTTCAGGATGGACGGCTCATTGCATGGAGCAAAGGGCAAATAATAGAATTATTAGACCAAGTGCTGAATACATTGGTGTTGAAAGTTCTGAGTGGGTTGATATAGAAGATAGGGACTAATTCATGTCTTCTAATGTTGATTTAAATGTTAGGCCCGGATATGACTCAGTAATTTCTGAAATCGCTGACTATGTATCAAATTATCAAATTGATTCTGAACTTGCACTAGATACTGCAAGAAATTGCCTCATAGACACAATAGGATGTGGTCTTCTTGCCTTAAAATTTCCAGCTTGCACAAAAATGCTTGGACCTGTTGTTGATGGAACATCAGTACCATATGGAGTTCGAGTACCAGGAACAAATTTTAAACTTGACCCCATTAAAGGTGCTTTTGACATTGGTTGTATTATAAGATGGCTCGATTATAACGATACCTGGTTGGCTGCTGAATGGGGGCATCCTTCAGATAACCTTGGCGGCATTTTAGCTGTAACAGATTTTATTTCACAAAAAAATGTTGAAGAGGGTAAAGAGTCTCTTACCATGAAAGATGTTTTAGAAGCCATGATCATGGCTCATGAAATTCAAGGAGTTTTAGCGCTTAAGAACAGCTTTAATAAAGTTGGTCTAGATCATGTTGTTCTTGTAAAAGTTGCATCAACAGCTGTAGTAACAAAATTAATGGGGGGCACCAATGAGCAAATTAAGGATGCAATTAGTCAGGCTTGGGTAGATGGACAAAGCTTAAGAACATATAGGCATGCACCAAATGCTGGCTCAAGAAAAAGTTGGGCAGCGGGTGATGCTACTAGTAGGGCTGTAAGATTGGCTATGATTACTCTCTCAGGTGAGATGGGTTATCCAGGAGTTTTATCTGCACCTGTTTGGGGTTTTGAAGACGTGCTATTTAAAGGTGAACAGCTTTCCCTTCCTCAAGCTTTTGGCTCTTATGTGATGGAAAATATTCTTTTTAAAATCAGTTTTCCAGCTGAATTCCATGCTCAAACTGCAGTTGAGGCAGCTGTTGCACTTCATTCTAAGATAAAAGATAAGCTTGATGACATAAAAACTATTGAGATTACAACACATGAATCTGCTATTAGAATTATCTCTAAAGTTGGTGAGCTTAATAATCCAGCAGACAGAGATCACTGTCTTCAATACATGGTTGCAATAGGATTACTTAAAGGTGATTTAGTTGCAGAGGATTATGAGGATGACGTTGCTTCTGATCCAAGAGTTGATGCACTAAGAGAAAAAATGGTGATTAATGAAGATAAAAGATACTCTGAGGAATATCATGAGGCAGATAAAAGATCCATAGCTAATAGGATTAAAATACATTTTACTGATGGAAGTTCAACAGATGAAGTTGAGGTAGAGTACCCAATTGGTCACAAAAGAAGAAGAGAAGAGGGAATCCCTGTGCTAGAACAAAAGTTTTTAAAAAACTTAGAAATTTCATATGATTCAGAAAAGTGTAAAGAAATTTATGCACTTTGCACGGATCAAAAAAAGCTTGAAAATACTTCGGTTATTGAATTTCAAGAATTATTATCAAAAAAACAGAATAATTTTTAATTATTTGATAATGGCCTAAATAACCCCTAAAATAAGGCGTTTTATCAATTTTGGACTATAATCACTGCCATGTCAGGCAATACGTTTGGAAAATTATTTAAAATTACGACCTTTGGTGAGAGTCATGGGCATGCTTTGGGCTGCATTATTGATGGATGCCCGCCAAATCTTGAGTTAAGTGAAGCTGATATACAGTTCGAATTAGATAGAAGAAAGCCTGGTCAATCAGATGTTACAACTCAGCGAAAAGAAGATGATGCGGTGCAAATATTATCTGGAGTTTTTGAAGGAAAAACACTCGGAACACCAATAAGCTTATTGATTTTTAATAAGGATCAACAGTCTAAAGATTACTCAAATATTAAAGATTCTTTCAGGCCTAATCACGCAGATATAACTTATCAAGCAAAATATGGTCATAGAGACTATAGAGGCGGAGGAAGATCAAGCGCTAGAGAGACTGCTATGAGGGTTGCTGCAGGTGCTATTGCAAAGAAATACCTAGCTAGATATGGAGTTAAAACGACAGGATATGTATCACAAATAGGCCATGTTTCAGCTGATTCAATTAATCCAAGCTCTGCAAATGAAAACAAATACTTCTTTGCAGATTTATCTAAACTTGATGATTTAAATAAGATGTTTGAAGAACTAATTGCTGAAGGTAATTCTGTTGGAGCAAAACTTGGAGTTTGCGTTGAGAATTGCCCGGTTGGCTTAGGAGAGCCTGTTTTCGATAAACTGAATGCAGATCTTGCTAAAGCAATCATGAGTATTAATGCTGTTAAATCTGTTTCTATTGGAAATGCAGAAAACATTCTCAATCTAAAAGGTTCTGAGATACGCGATGAAATTAGATCTGATGGATTTGCGTCTAATAATGCTGGTGGAATACTTGGAGGTATTTCAAACGGGGACAATATAGATTTAGACTTTTTAATCAAGCCAACTTCAAGTATTAAGAAAAAAGGAAAAACTGTCGACAAAGATGGCAACGAAGTAGATATTGAAGTTACTGGAAGGCATGACCCATGCGTTGGCATAAGAGCAGTTCCTATCGCAGAGGCAATGGTGAATCTTGTAATCATGGACCATGTTTTGAGAAACCGTGCTCAATGCGGTGAGGTTAATCAACAATTACCTTTTACCAAGTAAGATGCCAAAGACTTTATACGACAAGCTTTGGGAAGAGCATCATATAACCACTTTAGATTCATCGGAATCTTTATTGTACATAGATAGACAGTATCTTCATGAGGTTACATCTCCTCAGGCTTTTGAGGGGCTATCTAAAAAAGGGTTATCTCCATGGAGATTGAATGCGAATATTGCTACACCTGATCATAATGTTCCTACTGAAAGAGGAGAGTCTTTTAAAACAGAAAATATAAAAGATGAGATATCAAAAATACAAGTAACAGAGCTTGATAAAAATTGTAATAAGTTTGGTATTAAGCAATTTGATATAACGTCAATCAATCAAGGAATAGTTCATGTTATTGGTCCTGAGCTTGGTTATACACTACCTGGCATGACAATAGTTTGTGGAGATTCGCATACATCAACACATGGTGCATTTGGATGTTTGGCTATGGGCATAGGAACTTCTGAGGTAGAACATGTTCTTGCAACACAAACATTAAAAGTTTCAAAACTTAAGAATATGAGAGTTAAATTTAGTGGCGAGCCGCAAGAAGGAGTGACTTCAAAAGATATTGTTCTATTTTTAATAAGAACAATAGGAACTGCTGGAGGTAACGGTCATGCAATAGAGTTTGCCGGATCATATATTGAGAGCATATCTATGGAAGCTAGAATGACAATATGTAATATGTCTATCGAAGCTGGGGCAAAGGTTGGGTTAATTGCTCCAGATGCAACAACCTTTAATTACGTTAAAGATCATAGCCAATTATCAGAAGAGGAGTTTGAAGATGCCATGTCTCATTGGACATCACTTGTTTCTGATAATGATGCTTCTTTTGATAAAGAGATAGCAATAGATGTTTCTTTAATTAAACCTCAGGTTACATGGGGGACATCACCAGAAATGGTCGTTGATTTTGATCAAGAAATTCCAAATTTAGATTTTGTTGATGGTGAAAATAAGAGAAATTTTGAATTAGCAAAAAAATATATGGGCATAGAAGAAAATCAGAAAGTTACAGATTTAAAATTTGACAGAGTTTTTATAGGTTCGTGTACAAATTCAAGAATCGAAGATCTTAGAGATGCAGCAAAAGTTGTCGATGGAAAAAAAGTTTCAGAAGATATTATTGAAGCTATTGTTGTACCAGGCTCTGGCCTAGTTAAAGAACAGGCTGAATCTGAAGGTTTGCATATAATTTTTGAAGAAGCAGGATTTATGTGGAGAGATCCAGGTTGTTCAATGTGTTTAGGAATGAATCCAGATCAATTAAAGCCCTATGAAAGATGTGCTTCAACATCTAATAGAAATTTTGAAGGCAGGCAGGGCAATCTTGGAAGAACTCATCTAATGAGTCCTTTAATGGCAGCTCTCACAGCTGTTAATGGGAGAGTTGTTGACCCGTCATGAAGATTGAAGGAAACGAATTAATAATAGGTGGTGTTGTAGCTAGTATTGATAGAGATAATATTGATACTGACCAAATCATCCCTACTGAATACTTAAAATCAATTAAAAAGTTTGGTTTTGAAGATTATCTATTTGATGGGTGGAGATATCTTGATGAAGGTAAACTAGGAGTTTCTAAAAATGATAGGGAGCAGAATCCAGATTTTATTTTAAATCAAGCCCCTTATGACAAAGCCACCATTTTATTAACTAGAGATAATTTTGGTTGTGGCTCTTCAAGAGAGCATGCAGTATGGGCTTTAAGAGATTTTGGGATAAAGATAGTCATAGCTTCATCTTTTGGAGATATTTTTTATAACAATTGCTTTAAAAATGGAGTTTTACCAATAAAACTTGATAAAAATAAAATTGAAGACTTGTTTCAAAAAATGAGTGACAGCTCAGCTGATCTATCAGTAAGCCTTGATTCAAAAAAAATATTCCAAAATGAAAATGAACTGTATAGTTTTGATGTTGAAGACAACCTTCTTGAAAGAATAATTTATGGCTTAGATGATGTTGACATGACTTTAAAACATAAAGATAAAATACTAGCTTTTGAGCAGACACGAATGAAAAATACACCATGGATATTTTCAAATGACTAAAAAGATTTTAATTTTGCCTGGAGACGGTATTGGTCAAGAAGTTACTGCTTCTGCAAAAGAAGTTTTAGACTTTTTAATTGCAAAACATAATCTTGATTTTAGTATTGAAGAAATGGATGCAGGTGGAACAGCTTATGATAAGTTTGGATCGCCCTTGCCAGAAAAAGTTTTAGCAAAGGCAAAAGAAAGTGATGCAATATTATTTGGTGCCGTTGGTGGACCAAAATGGGATGAGCTAGATTGGGATAACAGACCAGAGCAAGCGCTTTTATCATTAAGAAAAGAATTAGAGTTATTTGCCAACTTAAGACCTGCATTTTTATTTAATGAGCTTGCAGCAGCGTCCCCAATTAAAAATCATATTATTGAAAATTTAGATATTCTGATTGTTCGTGAGCTTACAGGAGGAATATATTTTGGTGAGCCTAGGGCAATCGTTGAGAATGAAGATCCCCCTTATGCATTTAATACGATGGTTTATAACGAAAATGAGATTAAACGTATTGCGAAGGTGGCTTTCGAATCAGCACAAAAAAGAGGTGGAAAGCTTTGCTCAGTTGAAAAGGCAAATGTTCTTGAGGTTTCTAAGTTTTGGAGATCTATAGTTTCAGATATGGCAAAAGATTATCCAGACGTAGAGCTTTCTCATCAACTTGCTGACAATACTGCAATGCAGCTAGTTCTTAACCCAAATCAGTATGATGTGATTGTATCAAGCAATCTATTTGGAGATATCTTGTCTGATATAGCTGCAACACTATCTGGATCAATTGGTATGCTTCCATCTGCTTCATTAAATAGCTCATCTCAGGGCATGTATGAACCTTGTCATGGTAGCGCCCCAGATATTGCTGGAATGGATATAGCTAATCCAATTGCAATGATCGCTTCACTTGGTATGGCACTAAAATATTCATTAGATCAAAAAGAGCTATCCGATAGCATTGACCGTGCTATCAAAGAATTTATTGCCAAAGGTTATAGAACAAAAGATATAAGCACTAACGATGAGTATGTAAAAACCTCTGAAGTAGCATCAATATTAATAGGAATATTAAAAAATGGATAAAACATTAAATATGGCGCTTGTTGGCGCTTCTGGTGTAGTGGGTAAAAAAATTCTTCAATTGCTTGAAAAAAAAGGTATTCAAGTAGACAAGTTGTTTCCATTGGGTAGTTCAACAGTTGGCCAAACTGTACATTTTCAAAATCAAGATTACGTTATTGGAAGTCTTGATGATTTTGACCCAACAGATGTAAATATAACTATATTTTCAGCAGGTGGCTCTGTTGCAAAGCAGTATGCTAGAAAATTTGTAGAGGCCGGTAATTATGTAATAGATTTATCTTCTGAGTTCAGGTATGAAGATGATGTGCCGCTAATTATCCCTGAGATTAATGGCAATATTGTTGAGAATCTTGATGAACCAACATTAATTGCTAATCCAAATTGTTCAACCTCACAGCTTTTAATGGTTTTAAAACCAATTCATGAGCAGTTTGGAATTGAATTTTTAAACATTGCAACATATCAAGCGGTCTCTGGAACTGGTAAAGAGGCTGTAGAAGAGTTGAGATCCCAAACTTATGAGAGTGATACTGCAGAATCAAAAGTTTATCCAAAACCAATCGCATTTAACGTAATACCTCAATGTGATATCTTTCTAGATAATGCTTTTACAAAAGAAGAGATGAAATTAGTCTGGGAAACTAAAAAAATATTAGACCCAAATATTGAGGTACAGGCAACTTGTGCCAGAGTTCCTGTTTTTAATGGACATTCAGAAGCAGTTTTTTTAAAGCTTTCAAACTCAGCTTCAAGAGAAGAGGTTATTAATTCTGTTGAAGGTAATGAGGGGGTATGTGTTATGGATAATCCTGATACTTTAGAGTATCCAACACCTTATGAACAAGCTAATGACTCTGAGGATGTTTATGTTGGAAGAATACGTTCACAACAAATTCAAGGAGATTCATGGGTTTCACTTTGGGTTGTTGCAGATAACGTATACGGAAAAGGCGCTGCTCTTAATGCTGTGCAGATACTTCAAAAGTTAATTACAAATAATAAATTGTGTTAAGAGTTTTTGTATTATCTTTAATCCTTCTTCCTCTAAATATAGTTGCCGACGCTTTTTTATCTTCTCCCAAGTTATCGCTTAATTCTCAAGGGGAAAGAGTAATTGAATTTAAGATCCAAAGCGCTAGGATTTCTGATGAAGATATTATCTTAAAAGAGTACAAGTCTAACGAATTATTAAATCAAGAAAATATTTCCTATACCTTATTAGAGGACTTTTCTTCTTATAAGACCTATTCAATAGTTTTAAATAACTCTTACGATGGAAATTATTTTAATTTTAAGTTGGTTATAGAGGATCAAATATCAAAAGATATATTTATTTTTTTACCCTCAAAACTAAAATCCTCTTCAAAAAAACCTAAACCCACTCAAGTATATAAACCAGCTATTATTGAAAAATCAAATGATGTACCTCCAATGGAGATTCTTCCTGCTGCTAAAGAGATTAAAAAAGAGCTAAGAGTTATTAAAGCTAATGAAATTACAACAATGTGGAGTTTAGCTTCTAACATTAAGACAGATATGTCTGATGCATCAATATATCAAATAATGTGGTCAATTTATCTTGGAAACAAAAATGCGTTTATAGATGGAAATATTAATTTAGTTCGAAATGATAAAGATTTAATAATTCCTTCATATTCAAGTATATATGAGACTTCGCACACCGAGGCAAAAGCTTCAATTCTTGCTATGAATGAATCATATTCTTTATCTATAGCACCAGCAGTAAAATCTTTATTAGTTTTAACTGCTCCAAAAATAATAGAAGCACCTGAACAGAAAGTTAAAGAGATTGTTGACGAAGATGAGGCTAAACAGTTAGATATTAATAACGAAGAATTAAATGATCCAGCAGACATTATTAAAAATAATACTAAAACACTTGAAATGGCCTTTGAAAGCAAAGTTGCTGAGGAATTAATTAAAGAGACAGAGGATATAAAGCCTGCTGATGTTCAAGAATTTGGATTAATGGACCTCCTTTTTGTTGCCTTTGTATCAATTCTTTCTGGAATTTTAATAGCACTGATTTATATTCAGCTCAAATCAAGACAGACAAAGAAAATAGATTATGATTTTGATGAAGCTCCTGATACTTCATCATCTGTTGCGGGTTTACCAAAAGGCCTTAGTATTACAAATAATGAAGAAGAGCAGCAATTAGATCTTGCAGTGACATATTTTGAGATGGGTGACTTAGAAAACTCAAAATCTATTTTAGATGAACTAATGAAATCATCTCAGAGCGATAAAATAAAAAATAATGCTAAAGCTTTGCTTGATAAATTTTCTGAAAAGTGAGACTAGCTTTTACAACTGAGTATGATGGTTCTGGGTTTTCAGGTTTCCAGAGACAAAAGAATGCCATCTCAATTCAACAAAACCTTGAGGAAGTTATTGAAAAGATTACTCAAGAAAAAAAAGTTATAAATTATGCTGGAAGAACGGATGCTGGCGTTCACGCACTTTCCCAAGTCTTTGATTTTACTACCGACATCAAAAGAGAAGAAAAAAATTGGATTGACGGAATAAATTCAAACCTTCCAGACGCTATCGCTGTAACTAAAATGTTTGAAGTGTCTGATGATTTTCATTCTAGGTTTTCTGCTATTGAGAGAAGCTATACCTATGTTATTTATAACTCCAGAAGTAAACCGTTATTTTTTGATAATTGCTCTCACTGGGATAATAATAATTTAGATATAGATGTTCTAAATCAACAGGCAAAAATGTTTATTGGAAAACATGATTTTACATCCTTTAGAAGTTCAAGCTGCAGCTCAAAAAATCCTATTAAATCAATAAGAGATATCGAAATTGAACACCACGATAAATTTATTTTTATATCCATCCATGCAAATGCCTTTTTGCATAATATGGTAAGAATTATGGTTGGTACCTTATTAGATATTGCTAAGGGAGAAATAAATCTTTCTGTAGAAGAAATTTTGTCAAAACACGATAGAAGTTATGCTGGCAAAACTGTTTCAGCAAAAGGATTATTTTTTCTTGGACCTAAATATGATTTAAAATTTAATATCCAAAGTCCAACTGAGCATTTATTAGATAGGTTTAAGAGATGATTAATCCAAAGATAAAAATCTGTGGTATCTCAGATATTGAGATACTAAAACAGCTTATAAAGCTTAATCTGGATTACGTAGGTTTTATTTTTTATTCCAAAAGCCCAAGATTTGTAGATGAAGTCTTTCTAGAAAAAATACAAAATATAGATTTTAAAGAAACTAGACCTGTATGCGTTTATGTTAATGCTGACGAAGATTTTATTTACAAAACTTCATCATTTTTTAATAATCCGATTCTACAATTCCATGGAGATGAAGATCAAAATTTTTGTGAAACTTTTGGATTAGATTACTGGAAGGCAATTAGAGTAAAAAATGCTAGCGATATAGAAATGATTTCTCAATACAGCTCTGCTTCAGCTATTCTTCTTGAAAATCACAAGGATGGATTATATGGCGGAACGGGCGAGTCTTTTAATTGGGAGTTATTAAAAAATATTGATAATGATTCTCATAATTTTGTCCTTTCAGGTGGAATTAATTCTCAAAATGTCGATAATGCATTAAAGACTAATTCGTGGTGTTTAGACTTAAACTCTGGGGTTGAATCTCAGGCTGGAATCAAAGACATCCATTTAATAAAAGATATTTTAAAAATAATCAGAAACTATGACATTTAGTAATTCTAACTTTCCTGATAAAGAAGGATTTTATGGCGAGTATGGCGGTAAATTTGTACCAGAAACTCTGATGTATGCTCTTGAAGAGCTAGAAAATACTTATAACAAACTAAAAGATAATAAAGACTTTATAGATGAGTTCTATAAAGATCTTTCCCATTTTGTTGGAAGACCTTCGCCACTATATTTTGCACAAAGATTAACAGACCATTACAAATCTGGCTCTATCTGGCTTAAACGTGAAGACCTTAATCATACTGGCGCACATAAAATAAATAATACTGTTGGTCAGATACTTCTTGCTAAATATATGGGCAAAAAAAGAATCATTGCAGAAACCGGTGCCGGTCAGCATGGTGTTGCCACAGCAACTGTTGCAGCAAGGTTAGGGCTAGAATGTCATATTTATATGGGCGCTGAAGACGTTAGAAGACAATCTTTAAATGTTTATAGAATAAAATTACTTGGGGCTCATGTGCATCCTGTTGATTCTGGTTCAGCAACATTAAAAGATGCTTTAAATGAAGCTTTAAGAGATTGGGTAACTAATGTTGATGATACCTATTACATTATTGGAAGTGTTACTGGCCCTCATCCATATCCGATGATAGTCAGAGATTTCAACTCTGTTGTTGGTAAAGAGGTGATTGAGCAATCTAAAGATTTATTTGGCAAAATGCCTGATGCTGTTGTTGCCTGTGTTGGCGGTGGCTCAAATGCAATGGGCATATTTCACCCATTTATCGATATTCAAGAAACTAGACTTATTGGTGTCGAAGCTGGTGGAGAGGGTGTTTCAACAGGTGAGCATGCAGCTCCATTAAATGATGGCACACCTGGAGTTCTTCACGGTGCTCGCAGTTATTTAATGCAAGATGAATCAGGTCAGGTAAAAGACACCAAGTCTGTTTCAGCTGGTTTAGATTATCCTGGAGTTGGTCCTGAACACTCATGGCTAAAAGATATTGGTAGAGCTGAGTATGTGGCAGTTAGCGATGATGATGCCTTAAAAGCTTTTCACGAAGTAACTGAACTTGAAGGTATTATGCCTGCTCTTGAGACAGCACATGCTTTCGCATATCTAGAACCTCTTATGAAGGAATTAGATTCATCAGCAAATGTAGTTGTGAATGTTTCTGGTAGGGGAGATAAAGACATTAATACTGTTGCTGAAATCGACGGGATAGAGTTTTGAATAGACTGACATCAAAATTACAAAATCTTAAAGAAAACAATAAAAAGGCTTTAGTAGCATATCTTGTAGCAGGTGATCCTGATTTGGATACAACACTAGATCTGATGCATTTATTTGTTGATTCAGGAGTTGATGTTATTGAAATTGGCGTTCCCTTTACTGATCCAATCGCTGAGGGACCAACTATACAAAAAGCTCATGACCGAGCTCTTAAAAATAATATATCACTGAAGATGATACTTGAATTAGTTGATAAGTTTAGGGAAACAAATACCGAAACGCCTATAGTTTTAATGGGTTATTTAAATACCTTTATATCGCATATTGATCTAGTGCAATCAATTGGAGAGAATAGTGCGGATTCAATTTTAGTTGTAGATGTTCCAGGCGAACTTAATCTGCAGACTTATGGAATCACAAACCCAAATATTAATACTATTTCACTAATATCACCGACCACTAAAGACGATAGAGTTGAATCTATAGCAAAAAATAGTACTGGGTTTATTTATTACGTCACCCTCAGAGGTGTTACAGGCTCATCTAATTTAAATATTGAAGAAATTAAAAATAATATTCAAAAAATTCAACAATATTCAGATGCTCCAACTATGGCAGGGTTTGGAATTAAATCAGTCGAGGATGCTTCAACTCTAGCAGCATGTTCTGATGGTATTGTGATTGGTTCATCAATTGTTGAAATGATTGCAGATGAGTCTAAGTCAAAAGAATTTGGTAGAATAGGTGAATATCTTAGGGAGATGAAAACCGCTATATCATGAACTGGCTAACAAGGCTCATACCTTCAATAATGACATCCAAGTCTAAAAGTAAGGTGCCTGATGGACTTTGGAGCTCTTGCCCTTCTTGTGAATCTGTTTTGTATGCTCCTGATCTAGAAAAATCACTTTTTGTTTGTCCTAAATGCGACCATCATCTTCGAATTGGAGCTAGAAAAAGATTAGAAATATTTTTAGATAATGGTTATTTTGAAGAAATAGCAGCTGATATAAAAACTAAAGATTCCCTAAAATTTAAAGATACAAAAAATTATTCCTCAAGAATTAAAGATGCTGTTTCAAATACAGGAGAGAATGAAGCTATTATTATTGGTAAAGGTGCGCTCGATTCAATGGATGTGGTTGTAGCTGCATTTGAGTTTAGATTTATGGGTGGCTCTATGGGAGGAGTCGTAGGAGAAAAATTTGTACAAGGAGTAAATGAGGCTATAAAGTCTCGTTGTCCGTTTGTCTGCTTTTCCACAAGTGGTGGAGCAAGAATGCAAGAATCAATGATTTCTTTGATGCAGATGGCAAAAACTTCGGCAGCTTTACAAAAACTTAAGGCAGAAAAATTACCTTATATTTCTGTAATGGTTGATCCTATCTATGGAGGTGTTTCCGCTAGTTTGGCGATGCTTGGTGATATAAATATTGCTGAACCTGATGCCTTAGTTGGTTTTGCGGGTAGAAGAGTTATTGAACAAACTGTTAGAGTAGACTTACCTGACGACTTCCAAAAATCAGAGTTTTTGTTAAAACATGGAGCAATTGATATGATTGTTCACAGAAGAAATATTAGAACTAAAGTTCACGGACTACTAAAAAAAATATATAAAGCTTAATGAATATTGAGAGAATTGTAGGTCTTGTTTTCAGCATTAGCGCATTACTAATTCTTCTTTTTGTTGTTTTAACTCCTCAAGTTGATTATCAACAAGATTTTAAAATCGCAGATGCAGCTCCAGAAATTGAAGAAATAGCTAAAATAGAATTTGAAGAAGAGTCCAAAGAAATAGCCAAAGAAGAACCTTTAAAACCCAACAAAGAAATAGTCGCAGATGTTGCAAATATTGATAGATCAGATTTTGATTTATTTGTTTTAAGAGTTCATGTTCTTTCGTCTGAGGACAATGCAAAAAAAATGGTCACAAAGATTAACGAAGGAGGCTTTCCAGCATTTACCGAAGTTTTTGGTTCTAAGAAAAACCTTCATGCGGTTTATGTGGGACCTTTTATTGAAGAGAGTGACATAAATCAAAATATAGAATTAATTCAAAAGGTTTCAGAGTCACAAAATGGAGAGATATCTAGATGGAAGCTCTAGGACTAAATGTAACTGACTGGTTTATATTAGTTGTATTAACTGCTTCAGGCCTTATTTCTCTCGCTAGAGGTTTTACAAAAGAATTTTTATCTTTATTTTTATGGGTTGTAGCTTTTATCGCTGCAGTTAGTCTGGAATATTTAGCAACTCCAAAGATTAATGAATTCGTTGGCAATGAAGAGATTTCAAAGATCTTATCCTACATAGTTGTCTTTATGGTCTGTATCATTCTTGGCGGAATGGTAATCAAATTCATTGGCACTCTTATCAAATGGTCTGGTGCTTCAGGATTTGATAGATTTTTAGGAGTATTATTTGGTCTAACGAGAGGCTTAATTGTTTTATTTGTAATCTTTTTACTCTTACCCTCAAGCGTCAAATCAACAGACTTAATTAACAAATCAAAAATAACACCGATAATTGAAAAATATGCTCCACAAATTGAAGCTTATTTTAGAGAATTAATAGATAATAGAAGCTTAGTCGAAGAAGCGCTGGAAGTCATTGAACCAATAAGAGAAGAGGTGGCCCCAGATGAAGAAGATATTAATCCTACTAAAGAGGACTCCTAATGTGTGGAATAGTTGGAATTTCTGCTGAGACTAACATAGCAGCAGAAATATATGACTCCCTTTTAATGCTTCAGCATAGAGGTCAAGATGCTGCTGGTATGGTGGTATGTGACTCACAAGACAGACTCCACAGTAGAAAATCAATGGGTTATGTAAGAGATGTCTTTCAACAAAGACATATGAGTAAGCTTATTGGTAATTACGGCATTGGGCATGTCAGATATCCAACTGCTGGAGGTACAGGTAAAGAGTTTGCTCAGCCAATGTACGTAAACTCACCTTATGGAATCAGCATAGCTCATAACGGTAACCTAACTAATTCTAAAGAACTTGCGACTCAATTGTTTCATGCAGAAATGAGACATCTCAATACAGACTCTGATTCAGAAGTCTTGCTAAATATTTTTGCTCATGAGTTAGGTAAGCAGAGAGAAATCTATCCTTCAGCCGAACATATTTTTAAAGCTGTTGCCAAAACTCATAGAAGATGTGATGGAGCTTATGCTGTCCTAGCACTCATTACAGGTCATGGAATTCTTGCTTTTAGAGATAACAATGGCATTAGACCTTTATCTATTGGTATAAGAGAAGGTAAGACTAGAGATGAGTACATTATTGCTTCTGAGGACGCACTTTTCGAATCACAGGGCTTTAAAAAACTAAGAGATGTAGAGCCAGGAGAGGCTATATATATTGATAAGAAAGGTAACTTTTTTTCACAACAATGTGCAGAAGTTCCTCAAAAAAGACCTTGTATATTTGAGTATGTATATTTCTCAAGACCCGATTCAAACATTGATGAAATTTCAGTTTATAAAGCTCGAATGAGAATGGGGTCTAAGCTTGCTGAATTAATAAAGAAGAAAAATCCTGATCACGACATTGATGTTGTAATCCCAATACCTGATAGTTCCACCACTGCAGCATTGCAACTTGCAGTTGACTTAAATGTTCCATACAGAGAGGGCTTTGTTAAAAATAGATATATTGGGCGAACGTTCATCATGCCTTACCAAGAAGAGAGAAGAAAGTCCGTGAGAAGGAAGTTAAATATTCTTGATTTAGAATTTGAAGGTAAAAATGTAATGCTAGTTGATGATTCGATTGTAAGAGGGACTACTAGTAAGAAAATTATTGAAATGGCTAAAGAGGCTGG
Organism: uncultured SAR86 cluster bacterium; assembly: GCA_902556355.1. Classification (GTDB taxonomy): domain Bacteria; phylum Pseudomonadota; class Gammaproteobacteria; order Magnimaribacterales; family D2472; genus SCGC-AAA076-P13. The sequence continues at coordinate 23,020 of CACDVW010000001.1, read as the reverse complement.
AGCAAAAAAAGTTTATTTTGCCTCTGCAGCACCTGCCATTAAATATCAAAATCTATACGGTATAGACATGCCTGCTACCAGCGAATTAATAGCTTCAAATAGAACAGATGAAGAGGTTGCTACAGAAATAGGTGCAGACTGGCTTGTCTATCAAACGTTAGAGGACTTAATTGATACATGTAAAACTGGTAATCCTGAAATCAAAGAATTTGAAACCTCAATATTCACCGGTGAATATATAACTCCGCTTGGTGAAAATTATCTTAAAGACCTAGAGATATCCAGACAAGACGAAGTCAAAGCACAAAGAGAAAAAGCTAAAGCCTAACTAGGATTAACAATATTCACAGCAGGTATGCTTGCTGAGTTTGCACTCTCCACATATGTATCAATCTCATTGAAATTTAGATATCTGTATATGTCATCTGCCAAAGGATTAATATCATCCATATATTTGTGATATTCCTCAACACTTGGCAGTCTACCTAATACTGATGCTATGGCTGAAAGTTCTGCAGATGCTAAAAATACATCAGCACCATCACCCAATCTATTTGGGAAGTTTCTAGTAGATGTTGATACCACAGTAGAATTAGCTAGCACTCTTGCCTGGTTACCCATACACAGAGAACATCCCGGGAGCTCAGTTCTAGCTCCAGATACACCAAACACATTATAGATACCTTCTTCCATCAGCTGCTTTTCATCCATTTTTGTTGGAGGAACAACCCATAATCTAGCTTTTGTTCCGTTATATTTTTGTAACAAAGTACCGGCAGCTCTGAAGTGACCAATATTAGTCATACAAGACCCAATAAACACTTCTTGGATTTCAGTATTAGCTACCTCTGATAATGGTTTGATGTCATCAGGATCGTTAGGGCATGCAAGTAATGGCTCAGTGATTTCGTTTAAATCAATCTCGATAATTTCTGCATATTCAGCATTTTCATCTGGCTCTAGAAGTTCAGGATTTTTAATCCATTCTTCCATAGCTTGAGCTCTTCTTTCTAAAGTTTTAGCATCGCCATAGCCGCTTGCAATCATCCATCTCAACATAACAATGTTTGATTGAAGATATTCAATGATTGGTTCTTTATTTAATCTAACAGTACAACCTGAAGCTGATCTTTCTGCAGAGGCATCTGATAATTCAAACGCTTGTTCAACTTTCATATTTGGAAGACCTTCGATTTCCAAACATCTTCCTGAGAAAATATTTTTCTTACCTTCTTTTGCAACAGTCAAAAGACCTTTTTGAATAGCAGCATATGGAATAGCATTAACAAGATCTCTTAAAGTTATTCCTGGCTGCATCTCACCCTTGAATCTAACCAAAACTGATTCAGGCATATCTAACGGCATTACACCTAATGTTGCAGCAAATGCCACAAGTCCTGATCCAGCAGGAAAGCTGATACCTATTGGGAATCTAGTATGGCTATCGCCACCTGTTCCAACTCCATCAGGTAATAACATTCTGTTAAGCCACGAATGAATTATTCCATCACCCGGTCTTAATGAAACACCGCCACGATTCATAATGAAATCAGGTAGGTTATGTTGTGTCTCAATGTCTACAGGTTTTGGATAAGCTGCAGTATGACAAAATGATTGCATAACCAAATCAGCAGAAAAACCTAAGCAAGCTAACTCTTTTAATTCATCTCTTGTCATTGGCCCAGTAGTATCTTGAGAGCCAACAGTTGTCATTCTTGGCTCGCAATAAGTACCTGGTCTAATACCCTCAACTCCACAAGCTTTACCAACCATTTTTTGTGCCAGCGTATAACCTTTATCTGAGGCATCAGCGGCATCAGGTCTTGTAAATATATCTGTAGGTTCTAAATCTAAAGCTTCTCTAGTTTTATCTGTTAATTGTCTTCCAATGATTAACGGTATTCTTCCATTAGCTCTTACCTCATCAAGAAGCACATCAGTTTTAAGTTCAAAAGTAGAGATAACATCATTACTTGAAGCATCAAGAACTTTTCCGTTATAAGGCTCAAGGATAATCTCTTGACCCATTTCCATTTTAGAAACATCTAATTCAATTGGAAAAGCGCCTGAATCTTCTAACGTATTAAAAAAGATAGGAGCTATTTTTCCACCAAAACAAAAACCGCCTTCTTTTTTATTGGGTATATAAGGTATCTCATCTCCCATATGCCATAACACTGAGTTTGTAGCAGACTTTCTTGATGAACCGGTACCAACAACATCACCAACAAATACAAGCGGATTACCTTTTTCTTTTAACTCTTCAATAGTTTCTAATGGTCTATCCAGACCTTCTCTTGGCATTTTGAACATAGCTAATGCATGAAGAGGGATATCAGGGCGTGACCAAGCATCTGTTGCTGGCGAAAGATCATCAGTATTAATTTCACCAGGTACTTTATAGACAGTTAGTTTAATCTGTTCTGGAAGTTTAGCTTTTTCAGTAAACCATTTTCCTTCAGCCCATGCATCTACTACCTTTTTTGCATACTCATTAGTCTTTGATAATTCAAAGATCTCATTAAAGGCATCAAAAATTAGTAATGTTTTTCCTAAAGCTTCAGCAGCTTCATCGCCCAATTCATCTATTTTTAGGCATTCAATCAAAGGTTGGATGTTATAACCACCAAGCATTGTGCCAAGAATATGTACTGCATCAGATTTTGTAATATAAGGACTAGAAGTTTCGCCGGTTGTAATATCAGCCAAAAAAGCTGCTTTTACATATGCTGATTGATCTACACCAGCAGGCACTCTTTCTTTAAGTAAATGTAATAAAAGTTCAGATTCTTCGTGTTCAGATTTTAAAAGATCTGCTAATTGTGCAGTTTGGTCTGCATCTAATGGAAGCGGTGGGATATTTTGTGCCGCTCTTTCGTCTACGTGTGCTTTGTATTCGTTTAACATTGATTATCTCCTTGTTAACGGTGGTAATTTTACTCTTATAAGCAAAAGGCTTCTAGTAAATAGCAGATTTTATTTAAAAATGGGTTATTATTTTGCTTAATTATGCAAAAAACTCGATCTACAACCCCTTGTTTAGGTATTTGCTCTACAACTTATGGAGATGACGTCTGCAAAGGGTGTAAAAGATTTGTTCACGAGATTATTAGTTGGCCAAAATATTCACAAGACGAAAGGGCACTTGTAAATGATCGCCTTGAAAAATTTAAAGTCTTAATTCTTCAAGATAGATTTAAAGTTCATGATTCAGATTTGCTTCAAATAAAATTAAAAGAGAATGCAATTAACTACAACAACTCTATGGATCCTTTAACTTGGATTTTTGATTTGCTTAGAGCAGCAGGATCACAAAATTTAGATTTAGAACAATTTGGGATTACTAGTCTTAAAAATTATGATCCTATGAAAATACGTGACGAGATTAATAAAGAGTTTTTGGATTTATCAGAAGCTCATCATCAAAGGTATTTTAAAAAAGCTTAATTAAGTTTACCCGTAATCTTTTAACATTCTTTTGAGTTCTAAGGAATGTTGCTCCTCTTCACCGATCATGCCTCTTGCATACTCTTCTAAATAAATAGACCTGTCCTCAACTTCTTCCAAAAGTTTTTTATAAAGGCCAACAGCATGAAGTTCATGTTCTAAACTTTCTTCTAAAATATCTTTGATAGTATGCTGCCCGGTCTCTTCAATTTTTGCTATTCTTTGGCTAGGGTGTCCATCAAGTCCCGCAATTAATTCACCAGCTCCTTGAGCGTGTAACAATGATTCACTTGCTTGCTCTTTTAAGAAAGCAACAATTGGAATTCTATAAGGGCCAGTTATCATCATAGCTGAGTGAGTATAGCGAACAACTCCTGCTAATTCGTATTCCATTATCTCATTTAATATGGCGCAAGCTTTATTTGTATCAAGTGGTTTTAATCCCATATTATTGCTCCTTAAGCATTAAAAAGTTAATTAATTAAGATAACTATAAAAGAATTTATATATGATGTAAACTACTGATATAAGGTATTTTTTTAATACGAATCATTATGATAATCATTCGCATCTAGGTATTATTTTTTTTAACTTTTATTAAATATTTTAAAGCGCCAGAAGAGTAAAAAAGCAAGAATAGAATAAGCAAAAACAGCTAGTTGTTTTACAACCGGAAGTGCAACGAATGTACCAAGCCAACGATAACCTTTGGTTCTGTTCCAGACATAAATAAATGCATCAACACCTACTAATTCTTTTCCATCATCAAAAGTTACATGAAGTTTTTTTAGGTATTTATCTTCCATGTGACTGCAATCAGTGAAGTCTAATTCTGATCTTTTTTTGTAATGCTTAATTTCAAAATTACAGATCGAACACTTTTCGTTGAAGAGAACTTTTCCATCATTATTCATAAAATTATTTTATCAAGATTGATACTAGATATCTTTTATTTTAAATAATAAGATTCTACTCAATGGATATGCAGCAAGTTAATATTTTTGATGAACCAATTGAGGAGTGTTGCTCAAATCCTATTACAGGATTTTTTCGAGATGGGTTCTGTCATACCGATCAACTCGATAGAGGTTTGCATATTGTTTGCTCTTTGATGAACGATGAGTTTTTAAGTTTCTCAAAATCTCGAGGTAATGATCTTTCTACTCCAAGGCCTGAATTTGATTTTCCAGGATTAAAAGCAGGGGACTCCTGGTGTGTTTGTGCTGAACGATGGAAGGAAGCTTATGAGCATGGTTTTGCTCCTAAGATTTACCTTAAAAAAACTAATAAAAAAACTACTTCTATTATCGATATAGAAATATTGAAAGAGTTCGCTATAGATATGAACTAATATTTATAGAATGAAGTAAGTTTCACCTATAACAAAACCACAAAAGAAAAATGCAATAGCCCAACCAGGCTCCTCTTTACAAAATTCAAATACTCTTAGCCAGTAATCTGTCATAAATACCTCCTAAATACCCTTTGTATTGCAATACCTGTGCCAATTCATTTGTTATAATATTGATATGCATTACGAGCAGGATTAAGTTCCTCTCCAACCTGCCAACTCCGGCAAGGTGGAAAAAAGATGCGGTTAACTAACAAACATAGGAGTTAAAAATGAATAAACAAATTTGTGAACTTCACAACTGCGAATATATACCTTGCATAGTAAATGTTACTGGTTTTATGAATAGTCTTAATTACCCAAAAACCAAATCATTTCCAATGAGTTGGCATTATCACTGTCCCATTTGTGAACAAGAGCATTGGAAATACGTATATGAAGAATGGGGGACTTATTTTATTAATGATTAATTGATTAAATATAATTCATTATTTAGCATGTAGTTAATGACAAGCATTGTTCTTATAATTTTTACAGCTTGGTTAGTTATAGTCGTTATAACTATATTTCAATGGATAAAACTTATATACAAACTATTTAAACCTTCAATTTTTGAAGATGGATATAACTACATAATTATTGATGGCACAGAATCAACAAAGAATCCAAGTAAATACTCTGAGGGAGTTTTTGCGTGGTGTGAGGGAGGAAAATTGAAAACATCAGAGGAGTATCAAATAGAAAATGGTGGCGACCCAATAGTGCTAAAAAAATATTTGCTCAAAAATAGAAAAATAACTGCCTAATTCTTAGATAAGAATTGTCAAAATAAAACACATTGTTTAGGATGGAGTAGTGTCCGATGTAATTGCAATTAATGACCTCCAAGCATTTTATTTCAAAATGAAAGAGCAGTTACAAGTTAAAAATAAAGAACTTGAAGATGCTCATGACATGCTCATTAGGATGCAAAGTCATGCAGATGAGTTCTCTAGATTCTTCAGTGAGGGCTACATTACCGAAATAAAGCATGCGCAAATTAAAAAAGATATTAAAGAGGTATTAGATTACTACCAAAAAAGAGTAAATCGACTTAATGATTTAATACCTGACATAGAAGATTATATAAGTGAATATGAGATTGAATATGGATCATCAAAGGAATGATAAGAGATGAGTAAATTAATGATAGTGATGGGAGTTATTTTGGTTGGGCTTGTGGTTTTTGTTTATATGTTTCCCTCAGATGATGAAATCAGAGCTTCAAGAGTTCTCTCAAGCTGTTGGGAGAAAGAACTCAAAATTTGTAAAGATGAAAATAAGGGAGATGAGTGTACCTTTGGGGTTTATGAGGTATGTGCTGCCAAACATCCTGAGATGCAAAGTATTTTTGAAGGTAGACTCAATGCATGTTCAGACTGGCATGATGGATCGGTTTTAGATAATCCAGATATCTTGGAATGTACCGGTATCAAAACCCAAACACCAGAAGAGTTTTGTTGGGAAAAGCATGCAATTTATGAAGATCAACAACGATGCATAGATGAATTTAATAAATGAAAGTGATAAATAAATGAATAAAAAAGATTATTTATATATTGGAATAATAATAGCTCTAGCAGTACCACTAATATTTCTGGTCATTGATAGAAAAGGACAGACTGAGGTTTGCTATGAAGTGTTTGAAAACATAATTAAGTCGGAATGAAAGAAAAAGAAGATAAGTTAGATTTAATTCTTGAGAAATTGGAAAACATTGAAAAGCATCTTGGTATTTATAAAAAGACCATCTACGACGATATGCAACCCTCATATACTATTAAAGATACAGCTATTATTTTAGGCTGCACCCCTCACAAGGTTAGGCAATACATTAAATATAATATGCTTGAATCTTTTAGGGTTGGCTATAAAAAAATGGTTGTCTCAAAATCAATTAAAAAATTAATTAAAAATAATTTGTAACATTTTTGATCCTGGTACGTTAAGGAGTAGATAGATATATTTACTCAAACATGGAAGCACTTGTGAACATAGAATCTAGGACTGTAAATAAGCAGGAAAAACTTCTTGCGCTTAGACACGAAGATAATAAATCGTGTAAGAATGAAATAGAGATGACATTTAAAGAATTACTTGAAGATATGAGCAAAAAGCTAATGCCTTATGCCATGTTTTTAACTTATAAGAATAAGGCAGATTCATCAGACTTGGTTCATAACACCATAATAAAACTAATCAACAACAAAGATAAATTCTTAGAGCATGCAAAACCCATGGCTTACGCCAAAAAAATTCTCAAGAATAACCATGTAGATAATTTACGCAAACAAAAAAGAATGGTCTCAATTGAAGGTAATGATATACCAGTAACCAATGATGGATTTCACCAACAGAATTTTGAGTTTCAGCAAATGCTCACATGCTTAGAGTCTTTTGATGAAACAGATCAAATTATTTTATCAATGCTGGGTGCTGGTCATAGCTATGAAGAGATTCAAGAAGTTGTGAGTGATAACAGTATGGCAAATTTGAGGGTGAAAGCTAATAGAGCAAGAATAAAACTTGCTAAATGTATGGACAGAAAATTATGAACGAAGAAAAGCAAATACAAATAATTGAACTAATGGATGATGGAGCTACGCTCGAAAACTCTCCTGAGCTAAAAGCACTTATTGATGCCTCAAAAGAAGCCAAAGAATTTTATGAAAGCTTGCTTGTCTCAGAGTCCATGCTTGAGGGCTTCTTTGGCGGGGAAAGAAGAGATGAGCTCAATGCTAAGGCAGAAGCTTTTATCAGTGAGCAACTTGAGAAGCTTTCGAATGTTTCAACAATTAATTTCAAACCTTTAATTGGTTTTGCAATTGCAGCAAGTCTTGGAGTTATAGCTTTTACGATTGTGAAGTCCTCTTCTGAGATAGTAGAACCAGTCTCTTCGGTACAGATAGCATATGAAGAGACCGAACCAATGATTAGAGAAGTCATTGAAGAGCCCGAGCCAATATTTGTATCTGGCTCTGAGATGGAAACTCTATGGAGCACTGCATCACAGATAGCTAACGATCTGGGAGTAGATAAGTATCAAGTTATGTACGCAATCTATGAAGCTAATAAAGATTTCTTTGTAAACAATGATATCAATGCTCCAAGAGCAGATAGAGATTACTTTGTTGATTTATCTATTATTGAAACTGTCGATGTTTCCTTCGCAGCCAGTGAAGTAAAACGTCATATCTTTTGTCATTGTTAAATTAATTTGTAACAAATCCATTTCTGACACGTTAAGAAAATAACGAAACAATTTTTTTATTTAGGAGTTATATATGGAAGAAGTTTTTGGGTTTGGTTTACTTGGTTTAATAATTTTCACAGTTGGTCTTGGTGTTAAGAGATGGTTAAAGCCCAAGAAAGATTTGTTTGAATATGAAGATGAGATTATCTTAGACGACAAGATGGTACATCTCGGTCCTTTCTCCGGGAACCCTATGTACAAGCATCATAAGTTTATCCTCCTCCTTACAGTCTCATCTTCATTTCTCTCAGCTGACTGGACAAGAACTATTGATGGCTGGGGTATAGATTCTTACTCCAATGAAAATCTTATCCTCCATAAAACAGGTAATGATACTAATACTAATTTTTATCTAGAAATGGCTAGACCTTTTTGTGTTACCTCTGAGCCAACAATTACAGCACCAGTTGGAAACACTAACTATTCAGAGGATGATGAAATTAAAGCAACTATGACTGTTGATAGGGGCAAACCGAAAGATATTGTTTTGAAGGTAGGCAATATCATTGGCGAAGGTTCTAATATCGACTACGTCTTTAAACTAAAATACATTCTATCCATGAGAGATGCTAAATCTTTTGAAATTAAATTTGATAATTCATCACCTCTAAAAGATATGCGCTTTACTATCGAAGGACTGTCACATGCTATTAAACATTCTGAAAGAATGTGCATGAGTAGCTATGATATTTATCAATCTGACATACAGGACACTAACTATATTTAGAGTTTGTCAAAATAAAACACATTGTTTAGGATTATGTATATTAATTTATTAATAATTTTTATGTTAAGTGACAAATGAATATATTCAATTCAATTAAAATTTTAATTGTTCCTTATGCATCTCTTATATTAACAATAGTCTATTTAATGACCGGAGATATAAGATATTTATTTTTTGTAGGCGCTATATTTTTTATTTTTTCTTTAATTTTTTTCGTTATTTTGTTATTTACAATAATAAAATTTGGATTCGGATCTCTTATTGAAACAGAAATAGAGCCAGTTCCTTGGGTTGTTTTTTTTCTAAGTTTAATGGTATATGTATATTTATCTATGTCCCTAATTTTTGAGATCTAAAAATTATGAATTTTTTCTCCATATTAAAAAAAAATAACAAATATTTCATAATTGATGAATCAACACAAAAAAACATTCTTAATTTTCGTGGAAAATCTGAAATATGCCATACAAATAAATCATTCTTGGATTTTATTATTGCTGATCTTGAAAATTGTTCAAATACAGAATTAAAAGATGGTTATATTAATACACAAGAATTTTGTGCATATAGAATCTTTAGCACACAAATTCATGGAACTGAAAACAGTGATTATCACAATTATTACCCACACGCAATTTATGAAGATGGTTTGTGGGTTTCCGAGTTAATGGACCCTGATTCTGAAAATATTAAACATCGAAGAAGCAACTCTGTGACCAAAGCGCTAATAAGCAAATATGGAGAAGAAGAAGTACATAAACTATTTCAATACGGAATGGCAAGAATTTATCATAACAACCCCTTAAGAGGAAATTTAGACAAGGATGAAAATCCTTTTGATTTTATTGATATTAAAAAATATCAAGAACTAAAAATTGTAAAAAGCATTATCAATGATATAAAAACTTTAACTGAAGAACAGAGAGCTTGCCTTATAACTCTTCATGCGACCTATAAATCATTCGGAATGTCTTCAATAATAATACCCCTTTTTTTAGTAACCCAAATAATCAGAAAAGAGGAATTTGTTAGCAGCATGATGAGTCTACGAGAAGATTTAACAGACCCTATACCAAATGAAAAAGGTTTAATAAATTTAAATGAAACTCAGCAAATGACTAGACAAAGCTTAACCCTTGCATCAACAACAGTAGAAGACTATTTAAAGTTTTTTGAATCAGAATCAGTAGACAGAATTATGTCAAAAATAATTAATCACGAAACTACCACTGTTGAACTAAAATCTTCTTTTTTTAAATGTCAGAAAACAAACAATGTCTTAAAAGAGATAAGACACGAATGTCTTAAAGCAATAGCTGGGTTTATGAATTCTAAAGGAGGAACTTTAATAATTGGTGTTAGAGATGACTTGGAAATCATAGGTTTAGAAAAAGATAAAATCAGCAATAAAATTCCTAAAGTTCTTGTTGAAAATGAAGATGAGTACACACGTCTTATTAACAGATATGTAATGGACTGTCTGGGAAAAGAAGTTTCAAACAAAATATCTTTTGTATATGAAACAATTCAGAATAAAAGAGTTTGTGAAATTTCAGTTGAAAGAGTAAACGGGGGAGTTTTTTGTGTAGATACACATTTTAACAAGATTAAAAAATATCCAGACAAAGAGCCTATTTTTTATTTAAGAAGAGACCGAGAAACTATAATACTTAATTCCCAAGAAACTCATGAATATCTAAACAGGATTCAAGGAATTGATAAAAAACTTAATTAAATCAACTTTTAAAAAAAATATCATTAAAATTAAACTAAATTATTAATAACCAAATCAAACGTGATAAACAAAGACTTAAATAAGACTTTCAAAAAAGCATCTTACGTATCTCTAAATAATAAACAAAAAGAAAACTATAATTTTCATAAACTTGCATCCTTGCTCAGCACTTATGGGTTTAACTGTATATGGTTAAATGACGATGTTCATGGCGCTGACCTATTAGCGTTATCAACCGAGGGGGATGTATACAAAATACAACTCAAAAGTCGATTAACATTCGAAAAAAAATATATGAATAAAAATATTTATATGGCCTATCCAAGCGATAATGGTTTTTATATCTATAATCACGATGAAGCTTTAGAGTTGTTTATTGATAGATATAAAAATACAACTTCATGGAATGAAAAAGGATGGTACTCATCAACAACCAAGTATAAAGAAATGGAAAAGTATTTTTTTAATGAAGACAGCGAATCAATTTCTTTTTAATAAACTATCTAACCGACCTTTAAAAACCTAATCTAAACCCCATATATATAAGTGTAATCAAAGAAATATTTTTTCTATTTCGAATTTCATTACCCACGTCATTTCACTCAATTTCGAGTGTGATTTTTATGGAGAAAAATATGGAACAAATCTATAGAGAAGAGTTTCCCCATGGCAGTTATTCTGTTTATGGTGAATATGGTGTTAATGGAGACCTTATTCTCAGTTCTTTTCACTACGGTTCAGATGTTGAAGAATTCTGGGGTAATGATGAGTATGAGTATTATCTAATTATTGAGAAAGACTATTTACCCAAGTTCGCAATAGAGATTCTTATCATGGGATTTAATTCCGAAGAGAAATTCACTCTTCATGACTTAAAAGATATTTGTGATGATAAGGGAATCAAGTATTCAACTAATACTTGGGTCTAATATGGAAATCAAAAATGATAACGATATTAGACTTTGGTTTAGAATTAAGTCAATTGATAAAAAAATAAAGAAACTTGGAAAAATTGGATCCAATAATTTTGATTGGTTAACGTGGGAAGATTTAAATGATGAAAGTGCAAATTTATTTTCTCAACTTTCTTTTATGAGAGAGATAACCAAGACTTTAAAAAATAAGTACGATTAATTAACTATATGTATATACAGTAGTAATTATTTTCGATAGTATTGATAGATGTCTAACGTTCAGAGTATTTTCGGTAATTTTAATGAAGTTGAGTTAACTAATGATGATCATGAACTTGTAGAGTCATGCAAAGACTTCATAAAAGAATCAAAAGAGTTTACAGATTACTTAATAATCGAAGACGATAGAAATAGAAACAATGTTAGATGGTACTCATCAAAGGATCTTTTTGTTAGTGGAATGACAATGTTAATCATTCATCAAGAAGTAATCGAAGAAACCATTGAAGATTACAAAATTAAGTATGGACATACATCAGCCATAAAAAACATTGAGTCTATGTTTAGAAGAGTAGTCGAACATAATATAGAGACAATAAAACCCTACGAATACTTGATTGATTTTCATGAGTGCCAAAAAAGAATTATAGGACTTGAGACATAGATGAATAATGATGTTAATAATTGCAAAAGATATGAAATAGATATCTTTGATAATCATGTCATTGTATTAGACAAAGATAGAAGAATTCTGATTGACACCGGGGCACCTGTTTCAATATCTGGAGAAGATGTATTCGAAATCTTTGATAGAACTTTTGCAACAAAGGACAAATATCACGGAGCAGACATAGAACAGTTAAGTGAATTTGTTGGATGCCATCTTGATGCATTAATTGGCAACAATGTTCTAGCAAATTATGTTTTTCAAATTGATTTTAAGAATAAATTATTTTCTGTATGGGACTCATTTCCGGAGAATGAAATTAATCAAGAAATATACGTCGATGCAGATTTTAGAAGCATACCCTCAATGTATGTCATAGTGAACAAAGACTACCCAATCATATCTTGGTTAGATACTGGGGCAAAGATTTCGTATATTAATAGTCAATATGTAAAAGATTTAATTGCAATAGATCAAAAGAAAGACTTCTTTCCTAGTTTTGGTGAATTTGATGTTCCAATATACTCACTTCCAATTACGTTTAACGGAATTGAAATACCTTTTAATTTTGGGGTTTTGCCAGATCAACTTGAATCAGCAATGTTATCTTCAAACACTAAAGCAATCTTGGGGGCAGACATCTTTCATCACTTCGCATTAACATTTCATTATAAATCTGAAAAAATTTTTATAGGGACAATAAATGGATGAGTATCAATTAAATTACTATAAAAACATAGAGAAATACGCAAAATCAAAAACTATTTTATTTAAAAATAATGAAGAGTCCTACGATGATCCATTAGATCTATTTTTAAATAAAAATAAAAAAATTATCAATTCTTATAAGAGAAAAAAAATTGACTTAGTTAAAAATAACAATATTTATACATTTCAAAATTTAATTTTACATATTGGTATTAGAGCGTCTTCTGAAATTTTTGATGAAAAAAGATCAACCATGAAATCATACGCGTATGGTTATCGGGTACCAACATCTGAACACGTTAAGAAGTTTATAAAAATCACCAACGGAGCTTTGATTTTTGAATCATTTTATGGAGATATTAATGACTTCTCAAGAAAGAATAAGTAAATTTTTTAAAATCATATTCTTAAATCAAACAAATAAATCAGAGACTCTTTTTTGATGGAGATGAATTTCCATAATTTTTTATTGGGTAAAGATTCAGACTTTAAAAATAGAATGATTCAGGACATATGGAATTACTCAGACAACGAAATAGAAATTAATCATGACTTTATTCAAATACTTTTTCCATTAAACAAAAAAAGCCAGTCCTCATTTCATGGATACTATTTGGATACAGATGAATTAGTCCAGATATTAAAAAATGATAATCTGGTAAGACAAAATATCATTAAATCTTCTGATTGGTTTTTATCTTTCTTAAAAAGACATAAGTATTGGAAAAGAGGATATAACCATAATCAACTCAGGATAACAAGAATCATTGAATGCTTGAGACTACTAATTGATGACGAGTCTGCAGATAAATTTTATACATCAATTACCGATATTTGTGATCAAACACAAATTAATCAAAAAACATTAAGTTATTGGAAAAACGCATGAATAACAAATATTTAACATACTAAAATAATATATAATTCGATACGTGAAATCACTTAAAAGACCATATTTTTATTATTCAGATAAAAGAAAAATAGTACCAGTTGCATCTGAGGAGTTGCATATACAAGCCAGGGATATATTAAGATCAATAAGAAGGAAAAAGATTTTTAAAACTATTCCAAAAGAATATCAAGATGACTGGAAGAATGTATCTCTTTTTCATACCAAAGGTGAAATTGAAAAAGCAGATTCCATTATATTAGATCCAGAAAGAGGATCTTACTCATTAAGAAATAAATTAAATCACTTAGAAGGAAAAAGCTGGACCAAATTTACTAAAAGCTGGTTTGTGTTTGACGCTCTCAGTAAAGACTTAAAAGAAGAAAAAGAAATTACAACAAAGGCTGGGTTAAATGCTGAAGAACATCCTGCAACATATTCACCATCTATGATGGAAGATTTTATTAAATTTTTTACAAAAGAAAATGAGATAGTTTTTGATCCCTTTTCTGGAATTGGGTCTACTTTAGTTGCATGTGACAGAACTAATAGAACGGGTATTGGTATTGAGATAAATAAAAAGTATTGTCAAATAATTAAACTTAGAACCAAATCGAAAGTGATTCATGGAGATTCTAAAAATGTCAAAAAATTATTAAAAAAACATAAAGTAGATAAAATTGATTTTTGTATAAGTTCACCTCCTTATTGGGACATTCTTAACAGAAGTACAGGTAAATTTTCTAAAATAAGAAGTTCAAAAAATCTAGATATTAATTATTCTTCATTTGAAGAAGACATTGGAAATATAAGTGATTACAAGGAATTTTTATCAATTCTTTCAAATATATATTTAGATATATTTAGTTTTATTAAACCAGGTGGATATTTGGTTGTTATTGTAAAGAATTTAAAAAAATCAGGTAAGCATTATCCACTCGCATGGGATTTAGCTAAAAACTTAGAAACAAAGTATTCATTAAAAGATGAAAAAATATGGTGTCAAGATAAAGTTGGATTAGCGCCATTTGGATATCCTTTTGGATGGACCTCCAACATTGTTCACCATTATTGTTTGATTTTCAAAAAAGATGAATGATAGTGATTTAAAAAAAAGGATAAGGCGACTTAAAAAGTGTCCATGGAAAGAGCAGCCATTTTCAAAACAAAATTGGGGAATTTGGATGCATTCTATTTCATCGTATGTTGGAAGAATTAAACCAGCATTTGCTCATTTTTTAATAAAAGAATTAACAACTGAAGGTCAGGTAGTTTTGGATCCTTTTTGTGGTATTGGAACAATTCCCTTAGAGTTAGATCAATTAAATCGTAAATTTATAGGAAATGATTTAAATCCCTACGCTGTGTTAATTTCAAAATCAAAATTTGATAGAAGGGGGGTTGATGAAGAAATTAATTTTTTAAATCAAATCAATTTGAAAAAAGAACCAATACCAGACTTAGAATCTGTACCTATGTGGGTAAAAGAATATTTCCATAAAAAAACACTTGTAGAAATACTACAGCTTAAAGAGATTTTAATTAAAAATGAAAGAAATTTTTTATACGGATGTCTTTTGGGGATTTTACATGGTCACAGACCTCAACATCTATCTATTAGAACCGGATATATAATTCCATATATTCCAAATCCAAAACCTAAAAAAGAATATAGAGAAGTAATCCCAAGAATGATTAGCAAAGCATCAAGGATGTATAAGGATGAAGTTAGTTTAGATGTTCAAGGAAAAATTCTTCAAGAAGACTCAAGAAAGCTATCTCTAAAAACTAATTCAGTAAACAATGTTATTTCATCCCCACCTTATTACCACACCCTAGACTATGTTCACTCCAATAGGCTTAGGTTGTGGTTATGTGATCAAAATGATCACCAACAAGAGGAATTAACTACTAATTTAATCCAACAAAGATCTACCTACCTTGATCAAATGTATTTGGTTGGAAGGGAAATGAAACGAGTATTAAAAAAAGACGGTTTACTTGTATTTATTTTAGGAGATGTTCATCTTTCTCCAAGCAAGTCACTAAACACAGCTGAAGACATTGCTGATCTTTATGAAAAAATTGGTTTTAAAAAGGTTGATATTATTAATGATCAAATACCAGCATCAAAAACAACAATTGTGAAATATGGTGGAACTAATTCAATTCAAAAGAAAAAAGAGAAACTCGATAGAGTTTTGATTATGAGAAATGTCTAATCTTGAAAGTAAAAGTGTTTTATATACTTTACAAAAGTTATTAAATGTAAAAATTACAGACACACCTATAGGTCAAGGGTTAATACTTGATCCCAGAACAGCTTTTTTGGTTAGCAGTTTATCTGGTAGCGCATATTTAGAAAATTCTATTTATCCTTTTTCTACAAGAGGACTTCTTAAAATTGTTTCATCTGCATTGGAATATAGATTTATCACAGGCATATATGATGGATATAAACCAAAATATTCACCCATATTATTGTCTAAAAAAAGAGAATATTTATTTAAAGGAAATAAAATTTTTGTTCCAGTTGAAATCGAGAATGAAAATCATTTTAGAAAAATAATTAAAAAAAACCTTAATAGATCAGAGAATGAAAATATTTTAGTTTTGAAAATTGATAAATCTAAAAAGGGTTATGGGATGGAGCCCTACCTTGAAATGATATCTTCTTTTTATTTTTCAAAAAATGGATATATTACAGAAACTCAAGTTCCATTAGATTATAAATCGGGAAGTCCTGATTTTATGGCTATAAAGCAGAGCCAAATACAAAATGAGAATTGCCTTAGAACAATTCTTCCATCAGGATTTAATATAATTGAGCTATCAATGATAAGAATGTTTCCTTCGCAAGAAGAAAATAATAATACTGAAGTTATTGATAAAGATGAATTTTTAATTGGAGAGGCCAAAACAGAATCTGCAACTTTAGAAAAACAAATACAAAAATACGCCAACTATGAGGTTTTTGAAAATGTAATCGAAATACATAATAACAACCAAATTCCTGAGGTAGAAACCTCATCTTTACTTTCAGTCAAAGAAAATAATGTGTTTTTTAAAAAATCCTCATACAAAAATGTGGTAAATAAAACTAAACAGACTGAATTCTCAAAATGGTTTAGTGGATATTGCAAGTTATATCTTTTATCAAATTTTACATTCGATGAGATCAATCAAATTAACAAAAATTTATTTGGAAATGATGTTTCATCAGAAAAAGATCTTATTAATATAATTAGTGAAATTGATATCAACAAACTAATAAAATTAGTTTTAAAAAAAGAATTCTGATTCCAAAACTTTGCAAAGAAAAAAATCATATGCTCAAATGAACATATGGCCCTATCAAGCGACGAAACCATCAAAAGAGAAATCATTGATCATGTTGGTATTGCACCATTTGGGTATGAGGCCAGGGTATTCTTTGAGGGGTCTAATGACGATCAAAAACTATTTGAAGATGGAGGGCTTACCTTTAGTCATAATGGTAAGTCCTATGGATCTAATGATTGTGTATATGTAAAGAAAGAAGGAAATAAAGATATACCAGTTCTAGCCATTGAAGGAACAGATGCGTTGAACAGAGGTTCTTCCGGGAATGCTCAAATGCAACGATTGCATCATGCATATGGGGCTGTTTTAAATGGAGTCGTCGGTGTGTATTATCTCAAAAAGGGCAAGCATAAAATTCAAGAAGACTTGTACGGTATAACATATAAAATGTCTAAAAATTTAAAGACCCCTTATTTGGTTACTGATGAACTAGATGTGATAAAAAATATTTTGATGTATATGAGCTCTGACATGTCTAAAATGCATGAATATATAAATAATTATCTCGAATCGAGCTACGAGAAATTCATGAAAAAGTTTAAAACAAGATATAAAGGCTCATGGAAAGAATTTGGCAAACAAAGAAGTACCGTTACCTATGATGATAAAGATTATGTTGTAAAGTATTCATCAAGAATGGCTCGTGATTTTACTGATGGATCAAGAAGGGGAGGCCATGTTGCTCTAGGTGAGCTATATCTTTCAAAAAATTATTTTTTAGATAAAAAAATTATCTATTTATGGCCAAGAATGTATTTAACTGAGCTAAATGAATTATGTGAAAAGAAAAAAAATGATAAAGAATGGAATAAAATAATCACAGATGATCAGACTGTTGTTGCCACTATGGATGATTTGATCAATCTTCCAAACAGCCTAAAGGAAAAATTAATGAAGTTAAGAGAGATTGATGACCTTAATAAGAATCCAGGAAGAAAATCAAAGGTTGAGGCGTTTGGCAAACTTCATGCTCTGCTTTACTCGAAAGAGGTTGCGCTTTCTGACAGGGTAATGAAAAGAATCAATAACCCATAACTCAACCAAGATAATTTATGGTCTTTAAATATTCTCCATCTGATTTAGTAAGTTTTTACTCATCGCCATATGAGTCACTAATTAAGAAATATATAAAAGATATAGATAATCTTTATGCAAAAGAAGACCCCGAAGATCCGTTTTTACAAATAATATCTTCAAAGGGAGAAGATCATGAGAGATCAATATTAGACGAATTCTTTAAAAATATGAATATCATCTCTATTGAAAAATCAGACAAAGATACCATGAAAAAACAAACTATAGACTCAATGACAAAGGGGGTAGATGTTATATATCAAGGATCATTATCAAATGAAAGTTTTTATGGAAGACCAGATTTTTTAATAAAAAATAGTACTAAATCAAAGTTAGGCGATTATTCATATGAGATATGGGATGCAAAACTCTCAAGATCAATTAAACCAGAGCACATTATTCAACTGTGTTGTTACTCTGATATGGTTTTTGAAATAACACAGTCACTACCAGAAAGAGCTCTTATTATCACAGGGGATAAAAACAAAGAAGTAATAAGATTAAATGATTATTTTTCATTTTATACATTAGTTAAAGAAAATTTTTTAAAAATACATAATACAAAATTAACCACTCCACCGAACCCATCTGAATATACTAATTGGGGTAAGTTTTCTGATCACGCAGCAATGGTTTTAAAAGAACAAGACGCTTTGCATCAAATAGCTGATATCAAAAATTCACAAATTCATAAATTAAATGACGTAGAAATATTTACTCTTTCAGATCTATTAAAAGATGATGCTAAGAAACCATTAAAAATGGAACAAAAAGTATTTGATAGGATCAAGCGACAAGCGAAGTTACAAAAAACATCTCACACTGATGAAAAGATTTGTTACGAAGTTATTGAAAATGACGACCTTAAAACTGGTTTTTATGTTTTACCTGAAAAGTCAAAAAATGACATATATTTTGATTTAGAAAGCAATCCACTTAATCATGAATTTGTTCTTCATTATTTGTGGGGAGTCTCACATGAAGATGATGATGAGGGATTTAAATGTTGGTGGGCTCATGACAGGAAAGAGATGAAAGAAGCTTTTTCTGATTTTATTGATTGGTCTTATGAAAGGTGGCTAAAAGATAAAACTATGCACATTTATCACTATGGACATTTTGAAACAACAACCATCAAATCTCTTATGGGTGAATTTGGAATTAAAGAAACAAAAATTGATAACTTGTTGAGAAATGGCGTTTTTGTAGACCTTCATAGAATTATCAAACAATCATTGTGCATTGGTACCGAGGGATATGGATTAAAAAAATTAGAGCCATTATTTAGAGATAATAGGGTAAATGATGTACAAAGCGGACAAGACTCTACCGTTCAATATGAAGCCTGGACTATTCAACAAGATGGTAGAGATCATAAAGATAGCTCAATTCTTAAGGAGATATGGGATTACAACAAAGAAGATTGTGATTCTTTAATAATATTAGCAAAATGGTTAAGAAATATACAACATCAAAATAATTTTCATCCTGTTCCAAAAATCTTTGATGATAATATTAAAGAATCCGAAGATATTGAAGTAATACTTGAAGAGTTACTATCTAATGTAAAAGACTCTAAAAACAAATCATTTGGAAAGTTATTAGCAAATTTATCTCTTTATCACAAGAGAGAAAATAAGCCTGTTTTTTGGAGAATGTTTGATAGATTAGAGTCAACTGATGAGGATCTTATTGGGGACTTAGACTCACTAGGATCTCTTAAATCTACTGGGAAGGTTGTTGATATAACTTCTAGATCAAAAGGTTATGAATATTCATTTGATAAAAACCAAGATACAAAACTAAAAAAGGGTGATCAGGCTATAGTTAAACAAGATCCATCCCTTAACACTACTATTTATGATATTAACCCGGTTAAAGGAACGTGTGTCTTAAAAACTACTTCAGATGAAATGCCTAATTTTTTAAGTCTTGTCCCATTTAAAGTAGTAAACCCAGGAGTTATTGAAAAAAGTATAGAGAAGACTGCAACAGCATATCTTCAGTCTGGAGAAATTAAACCTTGTTTAGAAAATTTTCTCAGTAGATCGAGGCCTAGATTAAAAGTAGATGGTGAAATTGATTTATCAAAATGGGGAGAGAACTCGCTCGAGTCTTGTTTAAAAATTACTACTAATTTAAATAATGGTTACCTTTGCATTCAAGGTCCACCCGGCACAGGAAAAACATATGTAGGATCAAAGTTAATAGCAAACCTTGTAGATCAAGGATATAGAGTTGGTGTTGCCTCAAATAGTCACAAGGC
This sequence comes from uncultured SAR86 cluster bacterium, assembly GCA_902556355.1. Lineage (GTDB taxonomy): Bacteria > Pseudomonadota > Gammaproteobacteria > Magnimaribacterales > D2472 > SCGC-AAA076-P13. Next base: position 2,608 of record CACDVW010000001.1, on the reverse strand, counting down.
GATAGATAATTTACTTCAATCTGTCGTAAAAGACTTAGATGGCCAAAATATTGAAGGTCAAATATGTCGAATAAATAACGGATTTGATCCTTTTTACGAGTCATCAAAAAGAATAGAGCAATATAAGTCTGCTTCAAATGTATCATTTAAAAAAGAGTTCAAAGTTTTCGGAGGAACTGCTTGGTCTTTTTCGAGTCCTGTTTTTCAAGACCAGTTAGATTATTTATTTATAGATGAATCAGGACAAGTATCCCTAGCGAATGTCGTTGGAATGTCATCAAGTACAGATAATTTAATATTAATGGGCGATCAAATGCAATTGTCTCAACCTACAATTGGAACTCATCCGGAAAATACAGGTCTTTCATCATTGGGTTATTTATTAAGAGATAAACCCACTATCCCATCTGATATAGGAATTTTATTACCAAACACCTATAGGCTTCATCCAGATATATGTGACTTCGTATCAAAAAATGTGTATGAAGGAAGAATATCTGCAATAGAACAAAATGCTCAAAGAGTTATTAATCCAATTAAGAACTCTAAATTTTTACAACCATCAGGAATTAAATATATTGAACTAGATCACTCAGGCAATGAACAAGCAAGTTTTGAAGAAGTAGAAATAATTAAAAAAATAACTGATGAACTTTTACAATCAACTAAAAAGGGGTATGCAGATTCAGTAATTAATGAAGATGATATTTTAATAATATCTCCTTATAACCATCAGACAAGAATTCTTCAAGATAACTTAGGAAGTAAATATCAGATAGGAACAGTAGACAAGTTTCAAGGAAGAGAAGCGCCTGTAGTTATAATTTCAATGGCATCTAGTGATATAGAATCATCACCAAGAGGTATTGAGTTTTTGTTTGAAAGGAATAGATTGAATGTAGCTATAACAAGAGCTTTAAGTTTAGCGATAATAGTTGGATCTAAAAATTTAATCACATATAACAACTCCAATATTAATAGAATGCAATTAACTAATTTTTATATAAATTTAACTAGTACTTCCTAATATTATATTTATAATTCTTATTCTTTAAGACATGTCATTAAATACGATCCTATTTGGTGTTTTTCTCTAATTGATCTAGTGCATCCATCATCTTAGTTACCGAATTCATATTTCGCATCAGAGTTCTATCTGTTTTTGGAATTTTCATACTTTTTACAGATTTTTGAACCAGCAACATTGTTCTAGCTAATCTATTTAAATCAGCAATACTTACTCCTTTCTTTATTTCAGCTTCAATTAGTTCAAATATCTTTATTGCGAGATCCATGAACTTTAAATCAACATCTAATTTATCAAATTCTCTTTGCATTTTATTCTCCTTATTATTTTGCTATTGGTAACTCATACCAACAAGTTGTGTATTTGGGCGAGGTCATATTCTGTTTCATGGGTGACCATTTTTTTGTATTTTGTGAAGCGAAATAGATTTGTGTCTCATAGGCATTCAATTCATCTATATATTTCATAAATTTTGAGTTCTCTTTGGGTTCATTAGGATCTTCAAAGAGAGAGTATTGTTTTGTTTCTTCATTAGAAAATCTACTTAAAAGAATTCCTGCTTTTGCATAGTCATATCCTGGCTTAAAGACTGGTAAAAGGGCTTTTTTTGCTGCTATTAAAATATCTCGGGTGTCATTTGTAGGAGTAGAAAACTCTATAGTTCTATAACCGGTATGTTGGGGCTTATGATCACTAAATGGACTAGTTCTAACGAAGACTGAAACTTGAGAGCATTTTTGTTTTTCATTTCTAAGTTTCTCCGCAGCTCTAACTGCAAAGTTACTTACAATAGGTCTTAGAGTTTTTAAATCTGTAACCCTAGTGCCAAAACTTCTACTAACAACAATTTGTTTTTTTGCTGCAGCACTATTTTCTATACTTAAACATCTTTGACCTCTGAGCTCTCTTACCGTTCTCTCTAGCACTACACTAAATTTCCTTTTGATATAGCAAGGATCAACATCTGCGAGCTGCAGGGCATTAGTGATTTTGGCTTGGTTTAGATGTTCGCCAAGTCTTCTGCCAACACCCCATACGTCTCGAACTGGAGTGTTTTTAAGGGCTTCTCGAATTTCTTTTATTGTAGATATTTGATGAACTTTTGTTGGCACGTTTATTCTTTTTGCTTCATTCAAGGCTATTTTGGTAAGTGTCTTTGTAGGTGCTATACCTATTCGAACTGGAACTCCGGTCCATTGCTTAATTAAGCTTCTAATATGACAACCAAAATCATATAGGTTGTAATGTTCTTCTAAAGAATCTAAACCTAAAAAGGCTTCATCAATGCTATAAACTTCAACTTCAGGAACAAAGCCTTCTAGGATATTCATAACTCTAGCTGACATATCGCCATAGAAAGTAAAGTTTGATGAGAAGACTTTTCCACCTTGGGAGAGAAAAGAGTCTTTGACTTTAAACCATGGAACTCCCATACCAATACCCATCTTTTTTGCTTCAGCGCTTCTTGCAATAACACAACCATCATTATTGGAAAGAACAACTATAGGCACATGCTTTAAGTCGGGACGAAAGATTCGCTCGCACGAAGCATAAAAGCTTTCGCAATCTACCAACGCCAAA